>JAITHF010000118.1 GCA_031280115.1 Spirochaetaceae bacterium
TTGACGAAAGGCCCGTCAATACCACGTTTTCTTCTATAATCAGGCTGGCGCCTTGAAAAACCGTGAACATCGGGACCGCAGGCGCTCTGGTGTTAAAGGTGATTTCTTTTTGGCCCCCCAGGGCTTTCAGGGTGATGGTTATGTTTTGATTATTATAAGTAAGGGAGATAGGCGGGACCGCCTCGTTCTGGCCGAGGACGATGACGTAGTTCCCGTTGGGCCGGGCGTTCCGCGCTGCCCAAGTAAGGGCATCGGTCAGGCTCATGGCCCCTATAAACGCGCTGTCCCCATAGAGGCCGGCCTGGAGCCCGGCGCTTGCCGCAGGCGGGGCAGGGGTCGGCGCAGGCGCAGGCGCCGGTTCAGGCATTTTGCCGGTCAGGAGGTACGCGGTCTGGGCGTCGTTCTGCACCGTGAAGGCAAACTGCGCCTCGATTACCGCGGTTTCCACGTTGATAGCCTTAATACGAAACCGGTAGGCTGTCCCCAAGTTCGTAAGCGAGCCGGAAATAATCGCCTCCGCCCCTAACTGCCGGCCTATGGCCTGGGCCGACTCGTCGCTCACGTCCCCGGAAAGCTGGAGGTTCATCTCTTTGCGGATAAGGTCAAGGCTCCGGCGGTCAACAATGGTGAACCACTGGCCCATAACCATCACCCCAATCAGCTCCTCTACGGCATAATCAGAAAAATCCTCTGAAGAGGAGGCAAAGTTCAGCACCGCAATTTTCGCGCCCCGCTTCATCCGCGCTTCAAGGCTCTGGCCTGCATATTGTATCACCGTATCAAGCGGCTGGGGGCCCGGCGGAACCGCCGGCAGCGCCCGTTTGGAAGGCTCAGGGGTCTGGCCGAACCCCCCTGCCGCCGCCATAACCAGCCCGATACATACACAGGTTAATTTTTTCATATCCAGTTTTCTACTCCTTTTAAAAGCTGTGATATAAACAATATACCACGCTTATCCTTGTTTTAGAAGAGGAGATATGGGGGGGCTTTTTTATCAGCGCTTCATGTTTCGCGGCTCATAGCGCAAACGACGGCTGCTGAAACAGCCTTAGGCTGCCCCCAAACCCCCATAAAGGCTTCCTGCGCTGCGCCGCTAACGCTATCAAAGCGCGGTGAGGCGTTACGCCCATGCGATCCCTGCACCAGAAACCCGGCCTGCCGTACCTTGTGCCGTTGAAACAGCCTCCGGCTGCCCCGCAGGGGGTTGACAGGGGAGGAGGGGGCGCGTATTATGCTGGCATGAACGCTGACGAACTCCGATCAAAATATATCGCGTTTTTCAAATCAAAGGAACACGCCCAGATTCAAGGCAAATCCCTCCTGCCGGATAACGACCCTACCGTGCTTTTTACGACCGCAGGGATGCACCCCCTTGTGCCCTACCTCTTGGGGGAAGACCACCCGGCAGGCAAACGCCTGGTGGATTACCAGAAATGTATCCGCACCGGCGATATTGACTCCGTAGGCGATACAAGCCACCTTACGTTTTTCGAAATGCTCGGCAACTGGTCATTAGGGGATTACTTCAAAGAAGGGGCCATTAAAATGAGCTTCGAGTTTCTGACCTCCCCTGAATGGCTTAACATACCGGTCGAACACTTAGGCATTACGGTCTTTGAAGGGGACAGCACGGTCGCCCGGGACGAAGAGTCCGCAGCGGTGTGGAAATCCCTGGGCATTCCGGCTGAACGCATAAGCTACCGCCCCCGGTCGGATAACTGGTGGGGGCCCGCAGGCGCCACAGGGCCCTGCGGCCCTGACTCGGAAATGTTTATCGACATGGGCCGGGAACCCTGCGGCCCAGAGTGCGCCCCGGGCTGTTCCTGCGGGAAATGGCTTGAAATCTGGAACGACGTGTTCATGCAGTATAATAAAAAAGCCGACGGCTCCTACGAACCCCTTGCCCGTACCTGCGTGGATACCGGCATGGGAATAGAACGCACCGTTACCATACTCAACGGCAAGAAATCAGTCTACGACACGGAGATATTCGCCCCGATCGTGCAAGCCGTGGAGAAAGCCGCCTCCCTTGTGTACGGCGCGGACAGGGAACAGGACCGGTCGGTGCGTATCATCTGCGACCACGCCAGAGCCTCAACCTTTATCCTGGGGGATCCCAAGGCCGTAAGCCCCGCTAACGCAGGCGCCGGTTATGTGCTGCGCCGCCTCATACGCCGGGCCGCGCGGCACGGGCGCAAACTGGGCATTACAGGGCTCGTGCTTTCCCCGGTGGCGCAGGTGGTTATTGACCGGTTCAAAGGCCCTTATCCGGAACTTGCGGAGAATAAAGAGTATATTATCGCTGAACTCGACCGGGAAGAGGGGAAGTTTCTTGAAACCCTGCACAAAGGGGAACACGAGTTCGAGAAACTGCTCCCGGGCCTGCTTAAAGACCCGCGCAAGATCATGTCAGGAAGGCTGGCGTTCAAACTCTATGATACCTACGGCTTTCCCATCGAACTTACTGAGGAACTGGCCGCCGAAAAAGGGCTGGCAGTGGACCGGCGGGAGTTCGAGGACGCATTCAGGAAGCATCAAGACCTTTCCAGGGCCGGCAGCGAACAGCTTTTCAAAGGCGGCCTGGGGGATCAGGGGGAAATGGCGGTGAAATATCATACTGCCACCCACCTCTTGCACAAGGCCCTGCGGACGGTGCTGGGGGATCATGTGGCGCAAAAAGGCTCGAACATCACTGCCGAGCGGATGCGCTTTGACTTTTCCCACCCCGCCCCCATGACCCAGGAGGAAATACAGGAGGCGCAGGACATCGTGAACCGCCAGATTGAACGGGACTTGCCGGTTACGATGGATGTGATGGGCCTCGAGGAGGCGAAAGCAGGCGGCGCGGCGGCGCTTTTCGGGGAGAAGTACGAGGCTATGGTCAAGGTCTATACTATCGGGGACTTTTCCAAAGAGGTCTGCGGGGGGCCCCACGTTGAGCGTACCGGCGGCATGGGGTTTTTCCGCATCCAAAAAGAGCAGTCCTCCTCAGCCGGGGTGCGCCGCATCCGGGCGGTGCTGGAAAAATAGGAAAAATAGGAAGAATAGAGAAAATAGGGAAAATAGGAAAAATAGGGAAAATAGCGGGTATGCGTAACCTGCGGGAGATTTGTTCTTTATAGTATATATACAACTATAAGAGAGAGGACCCGGATGAAACAGATGAAACAGATAAAACGAATACTGCCGTTGGTATGGCTCCTTGCAGGAGGCGGCGCGCTTTTTGCCCAGACCGATTTGCAGCCCGCGGCTATCGTGCGCCTGACCAAAAGCGAGCCGATTACGGTGAAGCAGCTCAAAGCCGAGATAGAACAGATAGAAAAGCAGGCCGGCAAAGCCCTCAACAGCGGGGACCGGCGGCAGATTCTGGATGTGATGATAAACGAGCGGCTTGCGCTCCAGGCCGCGGAGCGGGACAAGATCACTGTGGCGGAAACCGAGATAACCCAGCAGATGCAGCAGCTCAGGGCGGGCCTCGCCCAGCAGATCGGGCGCCAGCCCACTGACGGGGAATTCGCGGCAGCCCTGCGGAACGAGACAGGGCTCGACCTGCCGGCGTTCCGGGAACAGCTGCGGCGCCAGCTTATTGCCCAGAAATATCTTTTGTCAAAAAAAGAGAACCTGCTTAAATCCGTCAAAACCCCCACGGAGGCGGAGATTGTCAACGCCTATACCCTTAACAAGACTTATTTCGTGCGCCCTGAGACCGTGGGTCTCTCGATGATTATGATGCCCTACAGTTCTGACGCCGGTTCAAAGGCCCAAGCCAAAGAGCAGGGGGAACGGCTTATTCGGGAGATAGGCGCCAACCCCTCGAAGTTCGACGAGGCCGCGGTGAGAGGGCAGGCGGAAAAAGAAAAGTCCCTCTACCGGTCCGGCAACGGGTACCTGCCCCGCAATTCTTCGGCCATGCAGTATGTGGGGCAGGATCTTATGGACACCGCGTTCGCCCTGAGGCAGGGGGAAGTGTCCAGGCTGGTGGAAGGCCCTGCGGCGTTCTATATTGTCAAGGTCATCGAGAGCCATGAACAAAAAAACCTCTCTTTGGACGACATCTTCCAGTTGGGCAGCCCGATGACGGTGCGGGAGTATATCGGCGGCGCCATGTTTCAGGAACGGCGGCAGGCGGCTTTGAAACAGGCTTCTGACGAGCTCATACAGGAACTGCGGCGGGGGAACCCGTTTCAGATAATGGAAAGCAACCTTAACTGGTAGGGCGGCGCGGGCAGCATCATGGCGTCAAGGCGGAAGGGGCGTATTCTGGCGTTTCAGGCCCTCTATTCATGGGAAACCAGCGGCGTTGCAGCAGGCGAAGCCTTTGACCTGTCATGGCTTGAACAGGACGCCCGTGAAGATCTGGGAATCGGGGGCATCGCGGATTTTTCCCGCCTCCTTGTGACCGGCACCATTGAAAACATCAAGGCCGTTGACACCATGATCCGCTCCCACCTTAAAAAATGGGATTTCTCCCGAATAAAGCAGGTGGACCTGGCGGTGCTTAGGATGAGCACCTATACCCTCATGTATCAGACCGATATGCACCCGTCTATCGTTATCCACGAGGCTATCGGCATCTCCAAAGAGTTCGGCACTGACGAATCCCACCGGTTTGTAAACGGGGTTCTGGACAGCATCCGAAAAACCCTGCAAAACGCCTCGGCGTCCAAGGACTAATATGGCTCTTCCCTTCCCCGCCCCAAGGCCGGATAAGAAAAACGGGCCGCCCCAAAGCGGGCCGCCCCAGCAATCAAAAAAACTCCCCCGCGCCGTCACAGGCGGCGCGTTTCTCGGCATCCTCCTTCTTACCGCTGCGGCCATTGCGGGAACCGCGTTCTTTTTTATGCCCCGCCGGAACCGCGCGGGCGTGTGGGACGGCGAATCGTTCCGGCAGGATCTTGCCCTATTCGACGGGCTTCTTAAGGAGGCGGGCCTTGAAAAGACAGAAAACGTAAACCGCGCCCTTGACCGGCTCGACAGAAAAGCCCTGGGGCTTGAGTCCCGCCTTTCGGTGCTCAAGCGCCGCAGGCTTCTTGCGCGGCAGGATCCCCGTTTCATACCTGCGTACCAGAAATCCGCGGAACAGTCCGCCCGGGCCATCCCCTTTTCGGAGCCTCTTGCGGCGATAGCCGCCGAATCCCTTCTCATGGGCGCTGAAGAGGGGTCAGAAAAAGAGGGGATAGAGAAAAACGCGGGCCGGATTAGAGGGTACGCCGGTATTTTAACCGAATCCAAACTGCGCCCCCTTTCCCTGGGGCTGCGAGTCCTCTTAGGGGACCTGCAAGATCCGGAGCGGGCCAACAGTATTCCCCATAAAGAAGCCCTTTACTCGGCATCCGTGCCGGGACAGGGGCTTGGCCTCACGGTTGACCTTATCATCCTGCGGATACTCAACAACGACCTGCCTGCGGCCTCGTACCAGATAAACAGCCTCCTTGCCGGTCCGGGCGCCCGAAACCCCGGCATAACCCGCTTTGCGGCGGAGTTCTTTTATGATTTCGGCAACCCCTCCCGGGCCGCGGAGCTTTTTTCACGCAGTTCTGACGAGTACAGCATCTCCCGCCAGGCCGACGCGCTCTGGCTTTCAGGCCGCGTCTCAGGGGCGCGGAACTTGTGGGCCGCCCTTCTCTCCCCAGACGCCGGCGCTTGGGGGGAGAAGGGCGGAAACAGCGTTTCCCCTGCGGTCAAAGCCAGAGCGCTCTATAACCTCGCGGCTGCCGCCGGAAACCCTGCGGAGAAAGCCGCAGGGCTTACGCGCTTCCTCCTTGAAACAGAGGCGGACTCTGCCTACCGCGCCTACGGCGCCATTTCTTACGCCCGCCTTCTTGACGAGGAGCAAGGCCCGGCGTTCCTTGAGGGTGAGCCTTCGGGAAACTCCCTTGTGGGCCTTGAGCTCCTTCGCCGGCAGGAAGAGGCATGGCCCCTTGAAAAGATGATTGCCGAAACATGGCTCCTTGTGAACCGCTACCCTCAAGATTCCAGGGTATACCAGTGGGGGTGCTACTTCTTCGACCACCAGCGCCGGTATGAGGAGGCCGCCCGGCTCATCGCCCAGGCCGGGCATTATCATATTAACACCCCCAGCCTGGTGCTGCACGAGAGCCTCAGGCTCATACGAGACGGCCTTCTGGATGAAGCCGAAACGCGGCTCAGCGGCATTGACGGCTCGATCTGGCAGGTTCCGGCAAACATGGGGCGGATACGGGAAATCCGCCGGAACTTCGGGTCGGCCCTTGCGTATTATCAGGCCGCCGCTGATCTGGCGGTACAAAACAAGGACGAAGCCTCTCAAGAGGCGAAAAAAGACCGGAGAAACGCCGCGAATATCTATTACAGCATAAGCAGGTGCTTCCGCGCCCTGGGGCAGGAGGCAAAAAGCCTCGAAGCCCTGGAACAGGCCCTCAAGTTCGACCCCCACTACCTTAACGCCCGGCTCTCCCTTGAACGGGCAGCGCCGTAATTTTTTTCTCATAGGGCGCCCGAATTCCCCTGCGCCGGAAACCTGCGCGGCCATACGGCAGCCATTGAAGAGGCCGCAGGGGGTCTGGTATGATACCTGGTATGAAAGTTATTATTGTTGACGGCATGGGCGGCGGTATCGGGGTGCAGCTTATAGCCAGATTAAAAGAGGCCCTTGCCGCTGAAGCGCCCAAAACAGCGGAGCTTATCGCCCTGGGCACCAACTCGGTGGCTACTGAACGGATGGTCAAAGCCGGCGCCCACAGAGGCGCGACCGGTGAAAACGCTATACGGGTGTCGGCGCCTTTGGGGCGCTTCATCCTAGGGCCTATCGGCATCGTGATTACCAACAGCATGATGGGCGAGATTACCCCGGTCATGGCAGACGCTATCCTGCGGGCGCCGGGGGAACGCATCCTCCTGCCCCTGCAAAACGACCACTTCCACCTTGCGGGCCTTGAAAGCCTTCCGCTGGCGAAGATGATGGATAAAGCGGTAGAGATTTTTAGGGAGCGGCTTGGGGCCGCGAAACAGCCGTGAAGTTCGCCGACCATACGCTTGACCGCTTCTCCCGCCTTGTCGCTTCAGAACACCCGACCCCCGGCGGCGGGTCAAGCGCCGCAGTGAGCGGCGCCCTGGGCATAAGCCTCCTTGGTATGGTGTCATCCATAAGCGGGAAGAAATACCCCGCCCGCAAACCGGACATGGAGAGGATAAGCGCGGACAGCGAAGCCCTGCGCCGGCGCTTTCTTGCGCTGGCAGATGAAGACAGCGCCGCCTATGGCCGCATTATGAAAACGTTTTCCCTTTCCCCCCCCAGCGCCGAAGAGTCTCAAAACGCGCTCAAAGCCGCATCAGAGCTACCACTTGCTATTTTGGGCGCGGCCCTTGAGGGGCTGTCCCTTGCCAAAGCACTTGCCGCCGGTTACTACGCTCCTACCGCAAGCGATGCAGGGCTGGCGGCCCAGCTTCTGCGGAGCGCCGCGCTCGGCGCGGAGCTTACGGTGCTGATAAACCTCCCGCACATCACTGACCGGGCCTTTACTGCCCGCTGCAAAGAGGAAAGCCGGGCCATGGCGGAACAGGCGGCGCAGTTTGCGGAGGAGGTGTACCGGGCGGTTCGGGAGCGCCTTAGCGCAAAAGCGGGGGCCGGTGGACAAGATTGATTTCCACGTGCACGTGACGCCTCCTGAGATACGCCGGGACCTTGAGAAATACACGCGCAAGGAGCCGTATTTCGCGCTTTTGGCCAGTAACCCGCGAAACCGGTTCGCCTCCTGCGGCGAGGTTGTCCAAGAGCTTGAACGCGCGGGGTTTGATAAGGCGGTGGTATTCGGCTTCGGCTTCCGGGATATGGGGCTGTGCCGGATGGCAAATGATTACGTGATTGCCAAGATTAAAGAATACCCATCAAAACTCATCGGGTTTATGGCGGTGTCCCCGAAGCATGGCGATGAAAGCCGGCGGGAGATAGAGCGCTGCGCTGACGCCGGGCTGCGGGGTATAGGGGAACTGTTTCCCTGGGGCCAGGATTTCCGTATTGACGCCCCTGAAGACACCCGCGTTTTTGCAGATGTTTGTGTTGAGCGGGGGCTGCCGGTGCTGGTACACGCCAACGAACCTGTAGGTCATTACTATCCGGGAAAGGCCGGCACGTCCTTGGGGGAGCTTGAGCGGTTTGTGGGGCATTATCCTGATCTCACGATTATTTTTGCCCACTGGGGCGGCGGGTTTTTCTGGTACGAGCTTATGCCGGAGATACGAAAAAAGTGCCGGAACCTCTATTACGACACGGCTGCGTCGGTTTTTCTCGATGCCCCGCGGATTTATAAAGCGGCCTGGGACCTGGGAATAATCGAGCGCGTTCTTTTTGGCAGCGATTTCCCCCTTCTTTCCCTGTCCCGCTACGAAGAGGGCATAAAGAAGAGCGGCATTTCAACAGAAGCGCGAAACCTCCTCTTAGGCGGAAACGCGGAACGCCTCCTCGCCCCCCCATAGGGGGTTTCAGGTGCTTCTTGTAGCGATAGGGTTCGCAATTTTAGTCACAACCTTGAAGCGGCGCCTCAGCGGAATTCGATAACGCACGGGCGCAGCGCAGGCCCCCTGCGGGGGTTTCAGGTGCTTCTCGCGGTGAGCGGGTTCGCACGTGTAGTCACAACCTTGAAGCGGCGCCTCATCGCGCTTTGATAACGTTAGTGGCGCAGCGCAGGAAGCATTAGTGGGTGGTTTGGAGGGTCTATGACCCTCCAAATTTTTCCCAAAGAGGCGCGAAGCGCCGATAAGTCGTTATAACATAATGATTTATCTGGGGACAGGA
>JAITHF010000147.1 GCA_031280115.1 Spirochaetaceae bacterium
TCGGCGCTTCGCGCCTTTTTTAAGAGTTTTTGGGGGCTTTTTTATCGGCGCTTCTTGTTCCGCGGCTCATAGCGCAAACAACGACCGCTGAAACAGCCTTCGGCTGCCCCCAAACCCCCGCCCAACGGCTTCATGCCTCGCGCCCTTTCGCTTGCGGCGTCCGCTGAGGCGCCGCTTCTGGGTTGTGACTAAAATTGCGAACCTTCTCGCCGCGAGAAGCACGGGAATCCCCCGCAGGGGGCTTCATGCCTCGCGCCCTTTCGTTTGCGGCGTCCGCTGAGGCGCCGGTTTGTTATGGGGAAGGTTCCGGCGCCGCGCCCCTTTTAGAGGCGAGAAAGGCGAGGAGCGGCGCTTCCCATGAGCCGGCGTTTCCTTCAGCGAGAAAGCGGCTGTACAGTTCCTGTATATACCCGGCGATACGCTCCCGATCCACGGCGCAGGGCGGGCTCTGGTGTATAAAAAGTTCGGACACAAAGCGCCGCGCCTCTTCTTGGGGAAAAAGGCGCGGGTTAAGGCGGGTCATCATATAGAGCGACGCGGCCACGCAGTTGATGCTGTGCTGTTTCACATAGAGCACCGACTCGGTAATCCGCAGCGCCTGCTGCCGGACCTCCTCAATCAGGGAGGCAAAGCGCGCCTCATCCCCCATAGCCTGCACAATATCCCGAAACCGCGTATACGTCAGGATGACCATAAGCACGTGCAGGCTGGGAATACACATAAGATGGGGGTCAAAGAGGTATATCAGGAGAAACCGGCAGTTGGCGATACGCCGGGGGCGGCTGGTGGTGGAGAGGTTTTTCCGGTACACCCTGCCGGCAAGCCGGTAAATTTCTGTTACCGCGCCGATAAAGTCCCGGGCAAGGCTGAACACCGCCTGCCGGTAGGTCCGCAGGAGAAAACCCAGGCACCGGACCCAGAAGTGGATGAAATCGAGGTACACCGCAACCCATCGGGGCGTGAAGGGGATGGCCGCGTCAAGCGGGTGGTCCGCCTTGGAGACGGGAATACGCCCGGGGAAAAGGGCGGCGCCGTATTGCAGCGCGAAGAAATGGGAGAAAATAGACGCGGCGCAGCGGAATCCGGCGCTTCTCAGGGAGGGGGCGCGCAAAACGTTCAGCACTGCCCGGGCAATCGATTCATCGGCGACACGCATGGCCTCCTATTCTATCGAATACAACCCGCCCCCACAACCCCCGCAGGGGGCAGCCGGCGGCTGTTTCACGTGCTTCGGGTAGTGAGCGGGTTTGCAATTTTAGTCACAACCCAGAAGCAACGCCTCAGCGGAATTCGCAGTCGAAAGGGCGCGAAGAAGGAAGCCGTTGGTTGGGGGTTTGGGGGAACTGGTTTCCCAAAAAACTCTTCAAGAGGCGCGAAAACGCCGATAATTTTTTAATATACCAACAGAGCGCGGTGCAAAAACCGGTTTATTTTGGCACCAAAGCAAGTTTCTTTGCACGCAAAATAAACTATCCTGTCCCCAGATAAATCATTATCGTATAACGAATTATCGGCGCTGCGCGCCTCTCTTTAAGAAAATTTGGGGGAACCAGTTCCCCCAAACCCCCGCTAAAGGCTACCAGCGGTGAGCCGCTAACGCCATCAAAGCGCGGTGAGGCGCCGCTTCGGGGTTGTGGCTAAAACCGCGAACCCTATCGCCGCGAGAAGCACTTGAAACAGCCTGCGGCTGTGGTATACTGAAGGGAATGTGAAAGAGAGGAGGCATATATGAAAAGAATGACAGCGGCGGTGTGGGTGCTGGCGTGCGCCGGAACCCTGGGGGCCGCGGACCTGGTGAGTTTAGATCAGGCGGTTGCCGCGGCGGCGGCAGTAGAGGCCGCGGAGCCGGCAGGGGCGGAGATTGCCGTCGCCCAGCTTGAAGCGCCGCTCCCTAGCATCTCAAAGTTCCTTATTGACCGCTTGAACGCGCGGTTCGTTGCCAACCGGAAGCTGAAAGTGCTGGCCCGGGGGGAGGCGCTGGACTTTATTAACAGCGAACACCAGTTCCAGATGACCGGCTTGGTGAGCGACCTGTCCGCCGTGGGCATCGGGCATTTCTTGGGGGCAAAGGCGGTCATAACCGGCACGTTTGAGCGCTTTAGCAGTTTTAGCCAGCTATGGGTGCGGGCCGTTGACGTGGAAACCTCCCAGGTCCTGGCCATGCGCGCGGCGCTGATACGAAATGACGACCCGGTCCTTGCGGAAATAACCAGGCCCCTGGGCGCTCAAAACGCGCCGGCAGTAACAGAAAACGCCCTTGACCGGCTTACCAGGGGCAAAGCGGCCTTTGCCCAAGGGGACTACGACTTGGCCATTGCTAACTACACCGCGGCGCTGGGTATCGACCCGAACTATGCCGACGCCTCCTATAACCGGGGCATCGCGTATTACAACAAGAAGGACTATGACCGGGCTGTCGCGGACTTTACCGCGGCGCTGGGTATCAACCCCAACTTTGCCGACGCCTACGTGTACCGGGGCATCGCGTATCGGAACAAAGGGGACTATGACAAGGCGGTTGCCGATTATACCCAGGCCCTCAAAATACAGCCGGACTACGCAAGCGCCCTTAGCAACCGGGGGAACGTGTATTATAACCGGAAGGAGTACGACCGGGCCATCGCTGACTACAATGCGGCCCTGCGTATCAACCCGAACTTTGCCGACGCCTACTGCAACCGGGGCTTTGCGTA
>JAITHF010000187.1 GCA_031280115.1 Spirochaetaceae bacterium
CTGCGGCGCGCACGAAAGATCCTGCGGCGCGCACGAAAGATCCTGCGGCGCGCACGTATGTTCCTGCGGCGTGCGCGAATAATCCTGAGCCGCGGTTTTATGTTTTTTGATTATGAGCGCTGCGCTGCGCTTGCGCTTTTAAAGAGAATTTGGAGGGTCATAGAACCTCCAAACCAACCATAAAGGCGTACTGCTTTGCGCCGCTAACGCCATCGAAGCCCGCTGAGGCGCAACTTTAGGGTTGTGACTAAAATAGCAAACCCTCCCGCCGCAAGAAGCACGTGAATCCCCCGCAGGGGGTGAAACAGCCTCCGGCTGCGTAGGGGGTTGATGAGGAAGGGATGGGTTGGTATACTTCTGCTATGTATAGTAAGGAACAGCTTGACGCTTTGGCTGAACAGCGGATTTTGGTGCTCGACGGCGCTATGGGTTCGCTGATCCAACAGTACGGCCTCAGGGAATCTGACTTTCGAGGGGATCGCTTCGCCTCCCACCCTGCGGACCTTGCAGGATGTACCGAAGTGCTCTGCCTCACCAAACCCGCGGTGGTTGACGCTGTCCATACCGCCTACCTTGAGGCCGGCGCGGACATTATCTCAACGTGCAGTTTCGCAAACGGCACCGCCGTAACCCTGGCGGATTACGGGCTTTCGGACCTGGCCTACGAGATAAGCCGCGAAGCCGCGGCCATTGCCCGGCGCGCCGCAGACAGGTTTTCCTCTGCTGAAAAACCCCGCTTCGTGGCCGGCAGCATGGGGCCCCTCACCAAAAGCGCCAGCCTCTCGCCGGACATCAGGGACCCGGGCAAACGGGGGATTTACTGGGACGAAATGGCCGGCGCCTACTATGATAACGCCCGGGGCCTTGCGGACGGCGGCGCGGACATCCTGCTTATTGAAACCGTGTTTGATACGCTCAACGCCAAAGCCGCGCTCTTCGCGGTCTCCCGCCTTGAGGAAGAACGGGGCGCCGCCTTTCCCCTTATGATCTCCGCGTCCATTTCCGATGCCGCAGGCCGGCTCCTCTCAGGCCAAACTGTGGAAGCTTTTTGCGCCTCCGTCCTCCACAGCAAGCCCTGGTCAGTGGGGCTTAACTGCTCCCTGGGCGCTGATTCCCTTAAAAAGCATATCAAAGCCCTGGCGGGTTTCGCGCCCTGCCTGGTCAGCGCCCACCCGAACGCGGGTATGCCCAACGAGTTCGGCGTGTATAACGACACCCCCCAGCGCATGGCCGCGCTCCTTGAAACCTATATGCAGGAAGGGCTGCTCAACGTGGCCGGCGGCTGCTGCGGGTCAACGCCGGCGCATATTAAGGCGATCGCCGGGAAAGCGTCCCGTTACCCGCCGCGCCGGCGCCCCAAGACGCGGCGCCGGACCCTTTTCGCGGGCCTTGAGGTCGCGGAGGCAGGAGGCGCTGCGGGGGGCCTTGTAAAAATAGGGGAGCGCACCAATGTAGCCGGAAGCCGCCAGTTCCTGCGCCTCATCCAACAGGAACAGTACCGCGAAGCCCTGGCAATAGCGCGGGAAATGCTTGAGAAAGGCGCAGGGCTTATCAATGTCTGCATGGACGACCCTATGCTGGACGCCCAGGCCGCGCTCTCCCGCTTTCTCACCCTGGCACTCTCGGACCCGGACATCGCCCGGGCGCCGGTCATGCTGGACAGCTCCCGCTGGGAGGTCATTGAGACGGGGCTTAAACTCCTTCAGGGAAAGGGAATAGTCAACTCTATAAGCCTCAAGGACGGGGAAGAAGAATTCCTGCGGAAAGCCCGCCTTGCCCGGCGCTACGGCGCGGCAGTGATGGTGATGCTCTTTGACGAACAGGGGCAGGCCGCGGTCTTTAGCCGCAAAACCGAGGCCGCCTCCCGTGCCTACCGGCTCCTTACTGAGGACGGATTCCCGCCGGAAGACATCATCTTTGACGCGGTGGTCCTTACCATTGCCACAGGCATACCGGAACATGACGTCTACGGGAGGGACTTTATCGACGCCTGCCGGTGGATTAAGGCGAACTGCCCCTATGCACAGGTGTCAGGGGGCATTGCAAACCTCTCGTTCAGCTTTCAGGGCAGCGGCCAGGTGCGGGACGCCATGCACAGCGTTATCTTGAAACACGCTATGGACGCGGGGCTTTCCATGGCGATTGTGAACCCTGCGGCAATGCTGCCCTATGATACTCTGGATACGGCGCTGCGGGACGCGGCTGAAGACCTCATCCTCTGCCGGAAACAAGGCGCCGCCGAAGCGCTTCTGGCTTTGGCGCTCAAATCCGGCGGCGCCGCCGCCTCCCGCCCGGTCCGCACTGAAAGCGGCGGCGGCGGTTCGTGGCGGTCATTGCCCCTTGAGGAGCGGATACACCGCGCCGTGGTGAGCGGCATAGACGACTACATCGAACAAGACGTGCTGGAACTGCGCCCCCTGCGAAGTTCCTCCCTTGAAATCGTGGAGGGCCCCCTTATGGGCGGGATGCGGGAAGTGGGGGACCGGTTCGGCGCCGGAGAGATGTTTCTTCCCCAGGTGATACGGAGCGCCCGGGTTATGCAGCGCGCCGTGAGCGCCCTCTCGCCCTTTATCGAGGCTGAGAAGGCCGGCGCTTCCCGGGGGAAGCGGGATAAGATACTCCTTGCCACGGTCAAGGGGGACGTGCATGACATCGGCAAGAACTTTGTGGCCGTGGTGCTGGGCTGCAACGGGTACGAGGTGCTGGATCTGGGGGTCATGGCGCCGGCTGAGCGGATTATCGAGGCGGCCCTTGCAGAGAAAGCCGCGCTTATCGGGCTCTCCGGCCTTATTACCCCGTCCCTTGACGAGATGATTAAGACCGCCAAGGCTCTTGAGGCGCGGGGTTTGGCTATTCCCCTTATGATAGGCGGCGCCACCACGAGCCTTGCCCACACGGCGCTGCGTATTGCCCCTGCGTATTCCGCGCCGGTGGTGTATGTGCGGGACGCAAGCCGGTCAGCAGAGGTGGCGCGCGCGCTGCTTTCTTCCAAAGACCGCCCCGGCTTCCTGCAAGACCTTGCACGCTCCTATCAGGACGCGGCGGCGCGGCATGCAGAAATCGAGGGGCGGCGCCGGCTCATCCCCCTTGCGGCGGCGCGGGAAAACAAGGCGGTTATTGACTGGTCCCATCCTGAGGCGAACCCGCCGCCCCGCTCCGCAGGCATACAGGACCTGCGGGGCTACCCTCTTGAGCGGGTGGCCCCCTATATTGACTGGCCCGCCTTCCTGCGGCAGTGGGAATCAAAGCAGGAAGACCCGCGGCTTCTTGAAGACGCCAAAGCCCTGCTCAGCCGCATAGTACAGGAGAAACTGTTTAGCCTGCGGGGGGTTGCGGGCATCCTGCCGGCCCGGGCCCAGGGGGACGACGTGGTTATATATCACGATAACCATGAAGCAGGGGAAGAGGGGGAGGAGCGGCTGTGCTTTTTGCGGGACCAGCGGCAAAAGCCGGCTGGCCGGCATAACCTGTGCCTCGCGGACTTTGTGATGCCCCAAACCTGCGGCAGCGGGTGGATAGGGCTTTTTGCCCTGGGGGTCTTTTCCGAAGGCGCCGGCGCCGGCGCTGAGGACGAATATCACAGGCTCCTTGCAGGAACCCTGGCGCATACTCTGGCCGAAGCGTTCAGCGCGGAGGTGCATAAGAGGGTTCAGCGCGAATGGTGGGGGATAGAAGGCGGGATACGGCCTGCCATAGGCTATCCTATGTGCCCCGACCATAAGGACAAGGAGGTTCTGTTCAAGGCGCTTAACGCCCGGGAACGCTGCGGGTTTGACCTCACCGAACACGGCATGATAATCCCTGCCGCGTCAGTGTGCGGCCTGTATCTTGCCCATCCCCGCTCCTGCTATTTCGGCGTAGGAACCGTCGGGGAGGACCAGCTGCGCGACTGGACCCGGCGCAAAGGCATCAGCCTCGAAGAAGGGGAAAAGCGCCTCACAGCGCTTTGACAGCGCCCCCTCCGGTATTCCCCTGTATGAGTTCCGCTGCCGTTACGTGAGGATTCCTGAAGCGTTTCCCGCTCCGCTCGTTTTTAAGGTGTATCGCGTTCTGCGGGCAGAGATGGATACACCCGAGGCAGAACGCGCAGCGCCCCTTGTAGACGGGTTTTCCTGTTCCCGCGATATTGCCTGCCGGACACAGTTTGCGGCAGGTCCCGCAGGCATTGCAGCGATCGGTTATGATAAAGCCTTTATCCCGCCGGGCCATTGCTTGCTTGTTTTCCCATAATGCCGAGAAAGCGGATGAAACAAGCCGCTTGAACAGGCTGTGCCGCGGGAAAACCTGTTTCCGCTCCTGTATATCCTGTATAATCCTGTCTAGTTCTAATTCAAAGCGCTCCTCTTTACCCATAGCCGCCTGGCGGGACATCTCAAAAAGCGGGAGGTAATTATCAACCATTTTTATTTCGTTCCCGTAATGCAGCGCAGCCCCCCGCTTTTCAAGGATTTCTTTCATACAGCCCAGAGCCGCCATTGCGCTGTTGCCGAAGGTCATAACCGCAAAAACATAGTCAGACCGGATAGTTGCTTTCTCAAGATACTCCCGCACGAAATACGGCACAGTAAACCCGTAGACCGGGCAAATAATCCCCACTGCCGGACCGGTAATTTCATATATGCCGCTCTTTTGAAGCGCCTGAACAGCAAGCAGTTCCCCGCCAAGCCGCTTGGCAGCGTACAGGCTGTTTCCTGTACCGGAAAAATAGATAAGTTTCATAGCAACCCCTTATATAAAACAGAACGTTTAGCCGCCCCCTTGCCTCAAGGCTTTTTGAGGGCCCAGGGCGTATTCCGGTTATCCGGCTTTCCCAGTATACCGCAAAAGAGGCGCCTCGGCCAATGGCGCCGGCGCGTCCCGGGAAGCCGCGTAAAATAAAACCCCCCTGCAAAGAACTTCGCGAGCGGCGGGGGCGGGTTTGGGGTATACTGGGTATATATGCTTTCACCTAAGAGCGCCGCGCAGGCGGCGGAGTCTTTTAACCTGCGCCTTGAACGGCTTATGCCGGTTATGACCCCTGTGGGGGTGCTGCTTGGTTTTGCGTTTCCTCTGGCGTTTATCCGGCTCCGGCCTTTCATCCCCTGGCTTTTCTCCGCCATGACCCTGTCAGGGGCCCTCAAACTGCGCCTGAGAGATCTGGGGCGGGCCTTGGCCGACCCGTTCCCGCTGATTTTGTTTTTTGTTTCCGCCCACGTTATTATCCCGCTTCTGGTATTTCTCCCCTGCTCACTGGTGTTTAGAAACGATCCGGACACGGTTTCCGGTTATGTGCTCCTGTTTTCCGTGCCTACCGCGGTATCAGGCTTCATCTGGGTTTCGATATATCGCGGGGACGGGGCGCTGGCGCTGGCCCTTATCTTCTTGGACACGCTGCTCACGCCGCTGGTTGTTCCCGGGACTGTGTCAGCCCTTTTGGGAACCGCCGTGGCGCTTGATATAGGGGGCGTCGCGTTTTCGCTTATGGGCATGGTGGTACTGCCGACGATAACCGGCGTGGCGGCGCATGAGATAAGCCGGGGGAAAATCCCGCCGGCGGTAACGCCCTATCTCAATCCCTTTTCAAAGTTTTGTATTGTTCTGGTTATTGGGGCAAACGCTTCGGCGGTGGCGCCCCGGGTGGATCCGGCGGACCCCAAGGTTTGGGTTATCGCGCTCCTCAGCGTGGTTTTCGCGGCGTTTGGGTACGGCTTTTCCCGCCTTGCAGGGATAGCGGCGGGTCTTGCGCCGGAAAAGCGGACAACCCTCTTCTTTGCCGCAGGGCTTCGCAATCTGAGCGCCGCCACGACCATCGCCATCGAGTATTTTCCTGCAACCGCCGCGCTGCCGGCATTGCTGGGCATTGTGTTTCAGCAGACCCTTGCGGCAGTCATGGGGCGAGTCTGCCTCAGCGGACATCGCAAGCGTTAGCGGCGCGGGGCATGAAGCCTTTAGGGGTGGTTTGGAGGCAGCCGAAGGCTGTTCCCTTACGGGAAGTTCGCAAAAGAATACGCAAACCATGAAGCGCCGGTAAAAAAGCCCTCCAACCTCTTCCCAAAGAGGCGCGCAGCGCCGATAATTCGTTATAAAACAATGATTTATGCGGGGACAGGATAGGTTCGGTTGGTTCCAATATAAGTTCGGTTGGTTCCAATATAAGTTCGGTTAGATCCAACAAAAGTTCGGTTGGATCCAACAAAGGTTCGGTTGGATCCAACAAAAGTTCGGTTGGTTCCAACAAAACGCCTAACCGAGCCGCAGGCGGAAGGGCGCGGCGCAGGAAGCGCTAGTGGGGGCTTGGGGGCAGCCGGAGGCTGTTCCCTTACGCAGAGTTCGCAAAAGAAAGCGCGAAACATGAAGCGCCGGTAAAAAAGCCCTCCAACCTCTTCCCTAAACGCGCCCTAGTCGCGGTAGGTAAGCTGCGCCCCTGAGGGAA
Organism: Spirochaetaceae bacterium; assembly: GCA_031280115.1. Taxonomy (GTDB): domain Bacteria; phylum Spirochaetota; class Spirochaetia; order Treponematales; family Breznakiellaceae; genus JAITHW01. Next base: position 6,413 of record JAITHF010000187.1, read on the forward strand.
ACGAATTGCCTACGAAGTGCGTCCGGCGGGACAGGGTAACGCTGGTAAGGCCGGTACACCCAGAAAACGCCTCATCCCCGATTGTTGTTACCGAAGAAGAAATGCGGGAATATGACGAGGACTGCCTTGTCCATGAGCCTGAACCGGTGGAAGAAGCGGTCGCCGACTGCTAGTTACCTATGGGCATGGGGCGGTACAAAGGCTGGGTATAAGCGCGATGGGAGACCGCCCTATACTCAAAGGGGCGGGCGGGCCGGCCACCTGTAGCTGTCAGTAAACGTGCAGCCCCTCTGTCAAGATGGATGTGTAATTTTCACTACGAGGTGCCCCATCTTTTGACTAAAAGGAAATCCAGGGATTTGGGGGCAGTTGCAATGGCGGATGGTCAAATTTTCCGATAGAATGA
>JAITHF010000196.1 GCA_031280115.1 Spirochaetaceae bacterium
CAGGGTTTGGCCGGCGCCGCCGCTGGCGGGGCGGCTAAAAAGTATACGGCTGTTCGGATACCGTTGAACTGGGGCAACAAGTTTTGGATTGAGTATGACAACGGAGAGATTGTGCGGTACGGCAGGGGCAGTAACTTGAAGCCCCCTGCCGGGGCGAAGCCGCTTTGGTATTTGATAGAGCCGGTCATGGATACGGAGCCGGTCAAAGAGGTTGACCCGGAAAGCGTGCCGGTAACGGGGTTTGAGCCGCTGCCTGAGCCGGACGGAGGTATAAATGGATGACAAGGATCGGGTAACCAAGTTACTCAGGCGTTTTGAGGCCATGCGGGATGTCCGGCGGCGGTTTGAGCCGTTGTGGAAGGAAGCGATGCGGCACATATCGCCGGTGTTGTTTGACTTTGAAGACGAGAAGCGGGGCAAACCTTACGAGATACCCAAGCGGGTAACGAACCGTCCGGCTAATTTTTTGAATACCTGCGTGAGCGGGATATGCGGATACGCGGTGAGCCCGAACATCAAGCGGTTTAAGCTGGGCATAGCGGACGATTTTACCAGCCGCCAGGCAGGGGTTCAGCAGCGGCTTGAGGCGTGCGAGACGGTATACGGTGCCGGAGGTCTATGAGTTGTATCTGGGCGGCAATGACGCGGGGGAGGCAACGGATATAGCCCGGTGTTATTACGTGTCCCTTGATGTGCTTGTTGAGCGTTACGGTTTGAAGCCGACGGAGAAGACCCGTCTTGAGCGGCGGAGCAGCCGGCAAACCCGGCAAAGGTTATTCCCGAAAGCATGACGTGAAAGAGCGGTTTGCGGCGGACACGTTCGCGGCATTGCGGCAGACGGACGGTTTGCAGAACGCGGCGGCAACGGCGGCGGCCATGCAGGGTGGGCAGACGGCGCTGCTGACCCCGATGGTAACGAACCTGTATCAGGGCCTAAGCCCGGCAATCATACGGACCTTTAACATTCTGGCAAAGAAGAAGATGCTGCCTCCCATGCCGCCGGCGCTCCGGCAGCGGGGCGGGAGCGTGAAACTGGACTTTTTTGGCACATTGGCCCAGGCGCAGAAAGCAGCTTATGAGTTCGGGGGGATGGACGCGCTTGCGATTGCCGGCCAGTTTGCCCGGTTCGGCCAGACCATGCCGGAGTTCGCCCCCTGCGGCAGCCGTAGGCTATTTCACGTGCTTCTCGCGGCGGGAGGGTTCGCACGTTTAGTCACAACCCAGAAGCAGCGCCTCAGCGGACGTCGCAGGCGGAAGGGCGCGAAGCATGAAGCACTGGTTGGGGGTTTGGGGGAACTGGTTCCCCCAAACCCCCGCTAAAGGCTTCCTGCGCCGCGCTTATGCGCCATCGAAGCGCGATGAGGCGCTGCCCCATGCAAGCCCTGCACCTCAAACCCTCCCGCCGCAGGAAGCACGTAAAACAGCCCTCGGCTGGGGGGTTGACGGAGGCGCGAAGGATTGGTATGATGAAATTGCGCGATGATGCGGAATGTGGTGTAATTCCACAGTGGTCCCGCCACCGTAACCGGGGATGAAAGACGCGATCACGCAGAGGGCTGCAAAAAACCTCTGCGGCTGATAACGCCATTATCGGGGAAGTCCAAGGCATACCCTTGGGGCACCTGATGAGAAGGCGCGCCGAGTAATGCGATCCGGAAGCCGGGAGACGGTCTTCGCGCGATACCTGAAACCCTCGGAAGAAGGGCTGCTGGGTACGGTTGCGCCTTCTGCGTCCCGTCGGGATTATTCCAAAGGTCAGGTATTAGGTCCCGAGGAGGATATATGTTTATCCCACGCTCTCCGTTTTCTTCGTTTCCCGTATCAAGGCTCCGCTTCGCCTGCGCGCTTGCGGCCTTCGCCTTGATAGCGGCGCCCCGCTCCTATGCCATGCACATCACCGAAGGGTTTCTGCCCCCCTTCTGGTGCCTGTTCTGGACGGCCCTCTACCTTCCCTTTTTTATACGCGGTCTAGGGGTCATCAAGCGGGCTGTCGCGGAAAACCCCCGGGCAAAACTGCTCCTTGCTATGGCCGCGGCGTTCTGTTTTGTGCTCTCGGCGCTTAAAATACCCTCAGTAACCGGCAGTTCTTCCCACCCTACCGGCGTGGGGCTGGGGGTGGTGCTGTTCGGCCCCTCGGTGATGAGCGTCCTTGGGCTTATTGTGCTTACCTTTCAAGCGCTGCTCCTAGCCCACGGCGGGCTTACGACCCTGGGCGCCAACGCCTTCTCTATGGCCGCCGCAGGCCCCCTTATCGGCTACGCCTTCTACCGTTTAAGCTCCCGCTTTATAAAATCAAAGCCCGTGGCCGTGTTCCTCGCGGCGTTCTGGGCCGACCTTAGCACCTATGTCATCACGTCCATAGAACTGGGCGCGGTCTTTAACTCAGGGGACCTGGCCTCCGGGGTCTTGAAATTCATGGGCATCTTCGCGGTTACCCAGATACCGCTTGCGATCATCGAAGCTCTGGTAACGGTGGTGGTTTTCAACACGCTCTCGTCGTTATGCAAAGAAGATTTGCAATCCCTCCGCGCTTTAGGCCGGAGCCCCCAGGAGGTTTCCCGATGACCGCTCATAAAACCGCAGCATACAGCATTATCCTTCTGGCGCTGGCAGTCGTCATAGGCGCGGCGCCGCTCTTTCTCATCAAGGACAGCGAGTTCGGCGGCGCTGACGGGAGCGCCGGAGACTTGGCGCTGGAAATAAACGAGAGCTACGAGCCCTGGTTTGAACATATATGGGCTCCTCCGGGGGGCGAAACTGAAAGCCTCCTCTTCTGCTTGCAGGCGGCCCTTGGTTCAGGGGTGTTCTTCGGGGGCCTTGGGTATCTTGCGGGCATCAAAAAGGGAAAATCCGGTGGCTCGTCTTGAAGCCGCGGCGCCTCAAACACGGGGGCGCCGGTTAAGCGCCGGAGTTGCGGCGTATATCGCGGCGTTTGCCGCGTTTTCCTGCCTTGCGGCGGACGAGGCCGGCTATTCCCTCTTCATAACCGCCCTTATGGGAACCCTTGGGGTACGGGCCGCCTCGCTCAAGCGCTACGCCGGTTTGTGCGCCGCGCCCCTCGGCTTTATTGCCGCCGGCGTGCTGGCTGTCGCCCTTACCATAGGATCCGACCCGCCTGACCTCCTGTCGGTGCGGTTCTTGGGCAGGTATCTGGGGTTCTCCGGGGAGTCCCTCATGTCCGCGCTCCGGCTGTTCCTCAAATCCTTAGGGTGCGTGGCAAGCCTCTATTTCCTGTATCTTACCGCGCCGGTCTCGGCTATTCTCGGCTTGTGCTGCAAGAGCCCCCTTCCCAAGGTGCTGGTGGAGCTTATGTCCCTTACCTACCGGTTCATCTTCGACCTCACCGCCATCGGGGAAGAGATGGAAAACGCCCAAAAAGCGCGGCTCTCAAACCTGACCTTGCGCTCTGCGGTGCGGGGGAAGGGCGTCCTCTTTTCCAGCGTGTTCATCCGGGCCTACAAGCGTTCCAGCGATACGTACAACGCGATGGAAGCCCGCTGCTACCAAGGGGTTATGCCTTATATCCCCCGGTCCGGTTCGGGAAAGGAGCGCGCCGCGGCCTGCGCCGCCACCGCCGGCATGGCCGCTCTTATCGCGCTGATTAAAACAAACCTTATCCCATGGCGCCTTTGATTTCCCTCCACGAGGTAACGTACCGCTACGGCGACGGGACAACGGCGCTTAACCGGCTCAGCCTCTCTATCGAGCGGGGGGAGCGGCTGGCCCTAATCGGCGCCAACGGGTCAGGCAAGTCCACGCTGTTTCTGTGCCTTATCGGGATTCTCAAACCTGCTGAGGGGAGTATATGCTTTGAGGGGAAACCGGTACAGCGCCACAAGGCGGGGCTTTTGGAACTGCGTAAGAAAGTGGGCATGATATTTCAGGACCCGGACGCCCAGCTTTTCTGTTTGGACGTGTATCAGGAAGTGGCGTTCGGCCCGTCAAACCTCGGATGGGGCCGGGACATGGTGAAAGCGAAAGCCGAAGAAGCCATGCGGCGCACTGACGTGTATCATTTACGGGACAAGGCGCCCCATTTCTTGAGTTACGGCCAGAAGAAGCGGGTGGCTGCGGCGTCGGTGCTGGTTATGGAGCCTGAGGCGCTGTTGTTTGACGAGCCTACTGCGGGGCTTGACCCGCAGCACGCCAAAGAGATGATGGACTTTATAGGCGGCTTGGACGCTGCGGTTTGCCTTTCCACCCATGACATGGATCTGGCCTTTGGGTGGGCGGACCGGGTGGCGGTGCTTAAAGACGGGAATTTGCTGGCCCAAGGGGATCCGCCGTCAGTGTTCAAAGATGCGGAAACCTTGGAAAAGGCCGCATTGTACCAGCCTATGACCCTGCGGCTCTACCGGTTTATGCAGGAACAGAACCTGCTCCCGCATACCGCGTGCCCCCCCCGAAGCGTGGATGCGCTTCTTAAACTCTTCCCCTCACCCCCCGCAGGGGGCAGCCGCAGGCTGTTTTAAGTGCTTCCTGCGGTGAGAGGGTTCGTAATTTTAGTCACAACCCAGAAGCGGCGCCTCATCGCGCTTTGATAACGCACGGGCGCAACGCAGGTAGCCTTTAGCGGGGGTTTGGGGGCAGCCGAAGGCTGTTTTAGCAGTCGTCGTTTGCACTATGAGTCGCGAAACAAGAAGCGCCGGTAAAAAAGCCCCCAAAAACTCTTAAAAAGCGCAAGCGAAGCGCAGCGCGTAAAAAAGCACCCAAAAAGCCTGCGCAAGGCGTGTTTGGGGCAGGCTCAACAGGCAGGCCGGAACATATAGCGCCATCCCGCAGCAAACCGTATGCTATGCTGGAATATAACATAAAACGTCAGACAGAAAAGGCTGTTTTTGGTTCAGGTTTAGACAAATCTGACTCAGGTTTAGACAAATCTGACTCAGGTTTAGACAAATCTGACTCAGGT
>JAITHF010000250.1 GCA_031280115.1 Spirochaetaceae bacterium
ACGCTGTATTTGAGCCAACCGGCGCTGTATTTGAGTCAACTGACGCTGTATCTGAGCCAACTGACGCTGTATTTGAGCCAACCGGCGCTGTATTTGGGCCAACCGGCGCTGTATTTGAGTCAACCGGCGCTGTATTTGAGTCAGAAATGTATAAACCTGAGTCAGAAATGTATAAACCTGAAGCAAAAACAGACTTTTTTGTCTGCCGTTTAGTGTTATATTCAAGCATAGCATACGGTTTGCTACGGGATGGTGCTGTATGTTCCGGCCTGCCTGTTGAGCCTGCCCCAAATGCGCCCTCCGCAGGCTTTTTGGGGGCTTTTTTACGCGCTGCGCTTCGCTTGCGCTTTTTAAAGAATTTGGGGGCTTTTTTACCGGCGCTTCATGTTTCGCGTATTCTTTTGCGAACTCCGCGTAAGGGAACAGCCTTCGGCTGCCTCCAAACCACCCCTAAAGGCGACGTGCTTTGCGCCGCTCACGCCGTCGAATTCCGCTGAGGCGCAACTTCTGGGTTGTGACTAAACCCCCAAACCCTATCGCTACAAGAAGCACGTGAAACCCCCGCAGGGGGTGAAACAGCCTACGGCTGCCCCGTAGGGGGTTTACTATTGGGGTAAAGATAGGGTAAGATGCCCAGTTATGAAAATACAAAGGGCGTTCAACGTGAAACCCGACCCGCCCCCCCGGGCAGGGGATAAAAAACCGCAAGGAGTGCCCGCCTATGATTAACGTTCAGGGGCTTACCAAACAATACGGCTCGGTTGAAGCAGTAACCGATGTATCCTTTGAAGTCGGCAGGGACCAAGTTGTCGGATTTCTCGGTCCGAACGGCGCGGGAAAAACAACAATTATGAAAATCATCGCCGGTTATCATTTCCCCACAAGAGGGACGGTTACGATAGACGGCCTGTCCGTGCAGGAAGACCCGCTTGCGCTTAAAGCGCGGCTGGGCTACCTGCCGGAGAGCGTGCCGCTCTACGGGGACCTGACCGTGGAAGAATACCTGTCGTTTGTCGCAGGAGCCCGGCTCATACCGGCGAAAGAGCGGAAGCCGGCGATCCGGGAAGCCCTTAAAGCCTGCGGCCTCGAACAGGCCGCTGGAAAACGTATCGAAACCCTTTCTAAAGGGTATAAACAGCGGGCAGGGCTCGCCCAGGCTATTATCCACGATCCGGACATCCTTATTCTTGACGAACCGACCAGCGGGCTGGACCCGAACCAGATTATCGAAATCCGCGCCCTTATCAAGGAACTGGGAAAACGGAAGACCCTTATCCTCTCAACCCATATCCTGCAAGAAGTGGAGGCGGTCTGTTCCCAAGTGCTCATCATCAATGAAGGGCGCATCGCGGCCCAGGGGCGGCCTGAAGCCATCGCGGAAACCCTTAAAGGAACGGATACCTGGGAACTGACCCTCAAGGATCCGGGCCGTGAAGAAGGGGAAACCCAGGGGGGGCGGGAAAAAATCGCCCAAAAGATGGCGCGCCTTGCAGAAGGGCTTGCAGACGGGGAGGCGCCTGCGCGCGAGGCAGACGGGACGTTTCATGTAAGTTTCTCGGTGCCCAGCGGGAGCCTCGGCGGGGAGCGGATATTTGACTGGGCCGTCGCGGAGGGGCTTAAAATCCTGAGCATGACCCAAAAGAAACTGAGCCTTGAAGCCATTTTCGTAAAACTGACCGGCGAACACGAAGGCCGCCCGGCGCAAGGCGCCGCCGCCGCCGAAGGAGACGGGGATGCACGGCTGTAGCGCGCGGAAGCCTTTTGAACCGGCCCTGGCCCTGGCGCGTAAAGAGCTTTACTCGTATATACACTCGCCGGTCTTCTACGGCATAGGGGTATTCTTCCTGCTTTTTGTGTCAGTATGGCTTTTTTATTTCCACCGGTTCTTCGCCCTGAATATAGCCGCCCTCCGTCCCTTTTTCGCGGCCTTCCCTCTGGGGTTCATCATGGTTATACCGGTGCTTACCATGAAGAGCTGGGCTGAGGAGCGCAAACTGGGCAGCATAGAACTGCTTTTAACCATGCCTTTTTCAGAATGGGACCTGGTGATAGGGAAGTTCCTCGCCGCCTTTGCAAGCCTTTCGATTATTATAGCCCTGACCCTTCCCATGCCCCTCTCCCTCGCCCCTCTGGGGGATTTTGACCCCGGGGTTATCGCAGGGGAATATATAGGCGCCCTGCTCTTAGGCGCCTCCGCCACCGCCCTGGGGCTCCTTATGTCGTGCCTCTCGAAACATCAGGGCGCCGCGTTTCTGGGGTGCTCGGCAGTGATGCTTGCAACCCTCCTTTTGAGCCAGTTTACCCAGTCTCTGAACCTGCCGCCCCCGCTTATAGAAGGGATTAACTTTTTCTCTTTGGCCTTTCACTTTGAGACCTTTGCCAAAGGAATCATTGATACGAAAGACGCGGCGTTTTTTATTATCAGCGCCGCCCTGTCCCTGTTTCTGAATACCCGGGTGCTTTTATTGAGGAAATGGAGTTAGCCGATGACCAAAAAACAGTTCGTTCTTATTACCGGTTTAACCATTGCCGCGCTGGTTTTGGGGCTGCTCATAAGCCGGCGGGTCTGGTTCAGGTTTGATTTAACCAAAAACCGCGCCTATACTATGGCTCCGGCGTCCCGGGCTATCCGCTCAGAGATACCGGACCAGGTGCGGATTACCTATTATCTTTCGGATAAACTGTCGGCCATGTACCCCCAGCCCGCTGAGATTACTGACGTGCTGCGGGAGTACGCCGCGTATTCCCGGGGGAAAATCCGCCTCTCGGTCCGGGACCCGGTAAAAGCCGGCCTTACCAGCGCGGTGCAGCAGCTGGGGATCCGCCCCACCCAGCTTGAGATTACCGAAGAGGCTGAGGCGACCAGCGCCCTGGTCTACACAGGCATCGCCATTGAATATCTGGATAAAGTAGAAGTGCTGCCCCTGGTGTTTTCCCTTGAGACTCTGGAATATGATATTACCAGCCGCATACGGGCTTTGGTGCGGGACGCGAAGCGGGAAGTGGGCGTTATCGTGGGGGACGCGGTGAAACAGTGGGCGGCGGATTATGAGTATCTTAACCTCATGCTTACCCAAGGGGGGTTCAGCGTGCGGGTGATACCGGCGGGAGATGAGATACCCGACTCCCTGCCGGCGCTGTTCGTGCTGGGAGGCGCTGAGGATCTGGACCCCTGGGCGCTCTACCGGATAGACCGGTACATCCAGTGCGGCGGGAACGTCCTTTTCGCGGTAACGTCGGTTTCGGTCAATGTGCAAACCAATGAAGGGCGGGCCGTAACGGACAGGGGGCTTCTTGCGATGATTTCCCGGTACGGCGCCGAGGTGAAGCAGGCGCTTGCGCTGGATAAGGCGGCGCTGCTTCTGACGTACCAGACCCCGACCCCTTTCGGCATCGCCCTCCAGCAGCAGATACGCTACCCCCATTGGATAGCGGCGCAGCACGGCAGTAAAGATAACCCGCTTACCGCGAACTTCAGCGGGCTCGACCTGTTCTGGCCCAACCCGCTTGAGCTTAACCCCCCTCAAGGGGTGGACGCCCAGGCGCTTTTTACCACCACCGGCGAGGCGTGGCTTATGACCAAGGATTTCGCCATAGCCCCCCAGTCGGCGGCGTATCTTTTTGAAGGGGAGGCGCCGGATACCAAAGGGGTCAAAACCTTGGGCGCTGTCCTGACCGGCGCCTTTCCCAGTTATTTTGCCGGACAGGCCAAACCCGCGCGGGAAGGCGCCGGCGAAGAACTTCCGGCAATGCCTGCGGAACCGAAAGAAGCCCGTATCATCGTTATCGGAAATACCGAGATAGCGGCAAACACCTCCTACGCCTATACATCCCGCCTTACGGACCTGAACTTCCTCGTTACCGCCGCGGCATGGCTGGGAGACGACGACGATATTATCGCCATCCGCACCCGCCAGGGGCAGGGGCAGCTCAATAAGATCGTTGATCCTGAAAAACGCGCCCGGGCCGAAGCAGCCGCGCAGGTAATTAATCTGGCCCTGGCCCCGCTGGCGCTGGTTATTGCCGGGCTGCTGGCCGCGTGGCGCCGCCGGCGCCGCTCAAGCGCCGGCTAAACATACAGGAGGTTACAGAAATGGATATGTCAAACAGGTATAACAGAAAAATAGCGGCGCTTTCAGGCGCGGTCGGAGCCTTGGCCCTGCTCTACGCGGGAATTCTTATCTTCGGCTCCGAACAGGCCCGCGACCCGTTGTTTGTGTGGCTTGAAGCGTCCCGGGCGGATCAGGCTGACCGGATAGAATTGTCCGGCAGCGAGGGGGGCGTTACGCTGGTACGCAAGGGCGGCCTTTGGTTTGTGTCCAGGGACAGCCGGGAGTACCCGGCAAAACAGTCCCGGGTTCAGGACCTGCTTTCGATAGTTACCGCCAAAGGGCGCGCCCCCCTGCGGGGAACCGAAGCGTCTTCCCATGAACGGCTCGGGCTTGCTGAAGGCGCCGCTTCCCGGCTGGCCATCCGTTCAAGCGCCGCCCCGTATCCCCTGCTTGACCTTTTGATTGGCAATACGGACAGCACAGGGCAGGAGGTATACCTCAGAAAAAGCGGCGAAGCCGAGGTTCGTTCCAGCGAGGACCGGATTTCCGGCTATGTTGGCAGCCGCCCTGCAAGCTGGTTCAACCTCCGGCTTTTTCCCGAAGCAGACTATCCGAACCTTAACGCCGAAGCGGTGCAGCGCCTGACGGTTGAGGCCCCGGCCAGCGGCGGCGGGGCCCCGGAGGTTTTGACCCTTTCCCGCCATGAAGGGGGCTGGACCTTAAACAGCGCAAGCCCGGCGGATACCCAGCAGGCGGAATCCTATATCGGGGCGGTTCTCATGGCGGAAGGGGAAGATTTTCTCGCAGAGGATCCGGCGCGGCCTGTACAGGCGGAGGGCCGGATTCGGATGGAACTGGGGAACGGGCAAACCCTGGACCTTGCGGTAGGCGGGCTTTTGGAACCGGAATCAAAGCGCAGGAGCGCCTGGATCGAAGGCGCCCCGTTTAAATATATCCTTGCCGAATGGGCGCTCTCGCGGCTCTTTAGGGAAGGCTCTTATTTTGGGCGGCCATAAAATCCCGGTATTTCTCCGGATCGCTTCTAAACGCCACAATCGGTGAAGAGGGATCTTCCCATGCCTTTTTAAGCGCTCCAGAGGCTTCAAATATGATCCTGTCCGCTTCAATGTCCCGCTCTGCCCGGGAACTCAAGCCTATGTACAGTTTCGCCTCCCGGCCAAAGGCTTCGGCGTATTTGCTTTCCACCCGGACGAGCAGTTTCTCGGATTTCGTAAACCCCTGGTCCAGATCGATGCCCGGAATAATCACGGCGATTCCCTGCCCCCCCTTTTCAAAGATAAGGTCCCGCCTGAGAAAAAACTTGACCGCTTCATCCGCAAGCAGGCGGAACTCCTTGTCATCCGGCGGCAGGGAGGTGTGCAGTTCAACAGCCATAAAGACCAGATCCTGCTCAAAGGCGGCGCAGCGTTTTAACTCCGCTGCCAGCCTGTCTTTCCCGTGGCCTTCCTGCCCTATATAACTTCGCGCCGCGTAAAGCCCGCCAGTTTCTTCCTGCGCGGGCGGGGCGTGGGGCATTTCTTGCGGGGGTTCCTCTTCCGCCGGCGCGCGCGCGCGCGGCGCTCTTTCCTGTTCTTCCTCTTCCGCCTCTTTAGTATGAAAGAATTCGGCTGTATCCCTGCTCATAAGATCCCCTTCCTTGGAATGGGCAGGGGCAGGGGGGTTTGCCATCAAAAATTGAAAGATAAGCGTAAAGAGGGCTAAACAGAGCGTCGCGAGCACCACAAGAAGGGTGCGCTTTAATATGGCGATAAGGCGCTCGTAATCAATATAGGTATAAACCGCCCGAAACGTTATCATCTGGTTCCCTATCTGGATAGGCTTGGAAAAAGGCTCCTTGGATAAGCCGAACTGGGGCTTAAAATCCGGCGTTTCTTTAAGCTCGTTCCAGATGATGACCTTCCCCTTGTTTCGTTCAAGGGCGGTATAATTCCCCAGGGCGCTTGAGAAAATCACCCCCTGCAAGGTTTTCAGTCTGGAAAACTCCTCTTCGACGGATTGCTCAAACAGCGGGTCATACATACCGCCGCTTCCCAAGGACGCCGAGAAATCCGCAAGCCTTGCAAACTCTCTGGACGCAAGGGCGCGGCGCTCAATGACGCCGGTATACACCCGGACCCCCGCGAATACTATGGCCCCAAGGTACACAACAATACAGACGCAGGCCACCGCGCCTGAAAGCAAAGAAACCTTGGATGATTGGGCGGCAGAACCTTCAACTACCTTATTATACGAATGATTTTGCGGCATGGGCATAGTATATATATTTTTTCACAATCATGCTAGAATGTATACTATGACTTTACGAAAAAGATGCCTTCCCCCGGGCTGGTATCCGCAAGAAGAAGCGCAGGTGCGGGCATTTCTGCGGGGCGCGGCCCGTGATAAAGGCCGCAGCGCCTGCGCCGCGGTGGCGCCCCACGCGGGATGGGCCTATTCCGGCGCTATTGCGGCCCGGGCATTCGCGGCTGTTGACCCTGACGCTGATACGATCGCGCTTATCGGGGGGCACCTTCCAGCAGGGTCGCCGGCGCTTTTCGCCGAGGAAGACGGCCTTGAAACGCCCCTTGGGCCCCTTGAAATTGATCATGAACTGCGCTCCGCCCTGCGGCAGGCCCTTTCGCCCCCGCTTTTTCAACGCCAAACCGCGCGGGACCGGTATCAGGATAACACCGTGGAGGTGCTGCTTCCTATGGCGGCCTATTTTTTCCCCCGGGCCCGCCTTCTTCCCCTGCGCCTGCCGGAAGAGGCCGCCTCCTTTGAGGCCGGGAAAGCCCTCGCCCGTCTTGGGAAAGCCTTTAACCGCAGGCTTGCGGTTATCGGCTCCACTGATTTGACCCATTACGGGGAACCTTACGGCTTCACCCCTCAGGGGACAGGGAGCGCGGCGCTTGAGTGGGTGCGGGAGGTTAATGACAAAGCCTTTATTGAGGCGGTGCTGGCAGGATCGCCGGAGGATATGCTCCGCCGGGCGGTACAGGACCGGGCGGCCTGTTCTGCCGGCGCGGTTCTTGGGGCCGCGGGCTTTGCGCTGGCCTCGGGCGCGGGGCGCGGGGAACTTCTGGCCTACAGCACCAGCGCGGACGGGCGGCGCCGGAGCGAATACTTTGTAGGGTACGCGGCTATCGCGTGGCGCCCTACCGGGGACGGGATTTGAACCCGAACCCTCTTGCGAGGAGGGGATTTTAAGTCCCCGGTGTCTACCATTCCACCACCCCGGTATTTAATATAAATATACTTTACTAAGGATTTTTACGATGGTCAAGCAGAAAAAGCATGATGATTTTCAGGGTATACAGGGGCTTACGGATACCCACGCCCACCTTATTATGCTTAAAAAGCGGGGGTTTGATATGCACGGTTATCTTACCCGTCTTTTTGCCGCGGGATTTGGCGGCATTATTGATGTGGGCGTGGATGCCGGGGATTTACCCGGCAGGCTGCGCGCGTTTGAGAGCTTTGAAAACATCCGGTTCAGCGCGGGGATCTGGCCTTCTGCCGGCGCTGTTGCAGGCAGGGTCAAGGCGGTATCCCTTTTAGAGCAGGAGATTCGCAAGGCTCCTGCGGGCCGGGTTATCGCCCTTGGCGAGTGCGGGCTTGACCGGTACCGGAATAAGGCGGGTGAGGCGGGCATTGCAGGGGAGCGGGAGCTTTTCGAGCTTCAGCTTGACCTTGCGCGGCGCCTGCATCTTCCGGTCATTATCCATTCCAGGGACGCCGCGGCAGAGACGCTGGACATACTGCGCCGCTATCCTGATGTTTGCGGGGTTATCCACTGTTTCTCCTACGGCCCTGCTGAGGCGCGGAAGTTTCTTGACGCAGGGTACTGCCTTTCTTTTGCGGGAAACCTGACGTACAGGAACGCGCAAGACCTGCGGGACGCGCTTATGTGTACGCCTTTGGACCGGATGGTTTTTGAGACGGATTCGCCCAATCTCGCGCCCCAGCGGTTTCGCGGGGAAACGGCGCATCCGGCTATGGTGGCGGAAACCTTTCAGGCTGCCTGCGAATTACTTCACATAAAACCCGCTGTACTAGCCGCCTCCTGCGCAGCCGCAGGCTGCCCCCGAAGGGGGTTCACGTGCTTCTTGCGGTGAGAGGGTTTGCGGGTTTAGTCACAACCCAGAAGCGGCGCCTCAGCGGAATTCGAGAGCGTTAGTAGCGCGGCGCAGGAAGCCGTTGGTTGGGGGTTTGTGGGCAGCCGGAGGCT
>JAITHF010000269.1 GCA_031280115.1 Spirochaetaceae bacterium
CACGGCACGCCGGACGCCCGGCTCCTCACGGAGATTGCCTACGCCGGCGGGTTTACCAGTTATGAAGGCGGGGGGATTTCTTATAATATCCCCTACGCGAAGAATGCGGACATTGCCAAGACCATTGCGGACTGGCAGTATGTTGACCGGCTTACAGGCATCTATGAGGAAGCTGGCATACCCATAAACCGGGAACCCTTCGGCCCCCTTACAGGCACGCTGGTCCCCCCCTGCATATCCCACGCGGTGGCCATTATCGAAAGCCTGCTTGCGGCGGAACAAGGCGTGCGGAACATCACCGTAGGATACGGCCAGTGCGGGAACCTGCTTCAGGACGTGGCGGCTATCCAAACCCTGCAAAACCTTACTGACGAATACCTGCGGAAACAGGGGCACGGAGACGCGGCTGTTACCACCGTGCTCCACCAATGGATGGGGGGCTTTCCCCAAGACGAAGCCAAGGCGTTTGCCGTCATCTCCTGGGGAAGCACCGTGGCGGCCCTTGCCCGGGCCACCAAGGTTATTGTCAAAACCCCCCACGAGGCTATGGGCATTCCCACGATGGAAGCCAACGCCCAGGGCCTGCGGTGTACCAAACAGATTATCACCATGCTCGGCGACCAGGGGGTGGATACCAATTCCCTCATGGATGAGAAGGTGATTATCTCCGCCGAGACCCGCTGTATCGTGGACAAGGTTTTCGATCTGGGCGGCGGGGATATTGCCAAAGGCGCGGTGCGGGCGTTTCAGGCAGGCGTGCTGGATGTCCCCTTCGCGCCGAGCCGGTTCAACGCGGGCAAAGTGCTTCCGGCCCGGGACAATGACGGGGCCATACGCTTCTTCGATGCCGGCGCCCTGCCCCTGACCGGGGAGCTTTTGGAATTTCATAAACAAAAGATCGCCGCCCGGGCCAAATATGAGAAACGGGAGCCTTCTTTTCAGATGGTTATCGACGACGTGTATGCCATAAGTAAGGGGCGGCTTGTGGGGCGCCCGGCCTAGGGGCGGGATTGCCCCGGGGCGCCTGCCCTGCAAGAGTAATAAAAAGTAAAAAAGTAATAATAAAGTAATAATTATAGAAGAGCAAATTAAAGAATAAAATTAAAGAAGCATAAAAAAATAGAGGAGTAAAAAATGAAGATTAGTAACGCAGTATGCGCTGCCGGAAGGACCGGCTTCTTTTTCGACGACCAGCGGGCCATTAAACAGGGCGCCAAAGCGGACGGCGCAAGCTACGCAGGTTCTCCGGTAACAGCGGGGTTTAAGGCGGTGCGGCAGGCCGGCGAAGCGGTATCGGTGATGCTGGTGCTGGAAGACGGCCAGACAGCCTTCGGGGACTGCGCCGCGGTCCAGTATTCAGGCGCCGGCGGCAGGGACCCGCTGTTTCTGGCAAAAGATTTTATGCCGGTCATCGAAAAGCATATTTTCCCCTGGCTTGTAGGGAGGAGCATGGACAGCTTCCGCGCTTTGGCCGCGGAGCTTGAAGCGTTTACGGTTGGCGGCGCCAGGCTCCATACCGCAATCCGCTACGGCATGTCTCAGGCGCTCCTTGACGCGGTTGCCAAGGCGAAACACCGGCTCATGTGCGAAATAATAGCCGAGGAATACGGCCTTACCCTCAAAGCCGAAGAGGTTCCCATCTTTACCCAGAGCGGTGACGCAAGATATGACAACGTGGACAAGATGATTATAAAAGAAGCGGCGGTCTTACCCCACGGCCTTATCAATAATGTCAAAACAAAACTGGGCGAGCGGGGGGAGCTTTTGTGGGAGTATGTTTCGTGGCTGCGCCAGCGGATACAGCGCCTGCGCCTGCACGACTCCTATTCGCCGGCGCTCCACCTTGACGTATACGGCACCATCGGGCAGGTCTTCGGCAACCATAACTACAACGCTATGTCCAATTACCTTGAGACCCTGGCAGACGCGGCAAAGCCTTTTAAGCTGCGTATCGAAGGGCCTATGGATACAGAGGACCGGGAAAAGCAGATGAACGCCCTTGCGGCGCTTACCGAAATGGTGGACCAGCGAAAGATACCTGTGGAAATCGTGGCTGATGAATGGTGCAATACCCTTGAGGACATCAAATACTTCGCGGACAACCGGGCCGGGCACATGGTGCAGATAAAGACGCCGGACCTGGGGGGGATAGGCAATATCGTGGAGGCCGTGCTGTACTGCAAGGAGAAGGGTATCGGCGCGTATCAGGGCGGCACCTGCAACGAAACCGACCGGTCCGCCCAGGTCTGCGTGCACCTTGCTATGGCCGCCCGTCCCGACCAGATTCTTGCCAAGCCCGGTATGGGCGTGGATGAAGGGTTTATGATTGTGTATAACGAAATGCAGCGGATTATCAGTCTGCTGGGATTAAAAAAATAAGGAACACCTATGATGCAGGAAAAACAGGAAAAACAAGAAAAACAGGAATTCCGCATCCTCTCTGCAACCGCGATTTTAGGCTACGGCTTTCCGGCGGCCTCTTTTGAGGCCGGCATGTCCCGCAAGCCCCACCTTATCGCCGTGGACGCAGGCTCAACCGACCCGGGCCCCTACTACCTTGGGGCCGGCGTTTCTTTTACTGACCGGGGCGCGGTGAAACGGGACCTGGAGATTATGCTCAAGGCCGGCATCCCCGCCAAAATACCCATTGTCATCGGCACTGCCGGCGGGTCCGGCGGGGAGGCCCACCTTGCCTGGTGCCGGGAGATAATCGAGGAGATCGCCCGCGAACAGGGGCTGCATTTCAAGATGGCGGTTATCCACGCTGAGCTTGACAAGGGCTTTGTGCTTGAAGCCTTTAAGCGCGGGAAGATAACCCCCCTTGAGCCGGCGCCGGAACTGACCGCCTCCGAGATTGAGGCGAGCACCCGCATCGTAGCCCAGATGGGGCTTGAGCCGTTTCTCGCGGCGTTTGACGAAGGGGTCGACCTTATCCTTGCAGGGAGGACCTACGATCCGGTTTGTTTCGCGGCGCTCCCTATCAAACAGGGGTACGATACAGGGCTTTCCCTCCACCTGGGCAAGATTCTCGAATGCGCCTCTATCTGCGCGGCCCCGGGAAGTGGCTCTGATTGTATGTTCGGCTACATCGGGGAAGACTACTTCCGGCTTGAGCCGCTTAACCCGTCGCGCGCATGCACCACCCTTTCGGTGGCGGCGCACACGCTCTATGAAAAGACCAACCCCTACCTGCTTCCGGGGCCGGGAGGCCATCTTGACCTTCACGGGTGCCGCTTCGAGCAGGAAACCGGCCGCATCGTGCGGGTTACCGGCACCAAATTCGTGGCAAGCCCGGTGAACACGGTGAAACTTGAGGGGGCGAAGCCCATAGGGTTCCGCACGGTTTCTATCGCAGGCTGCCGGGACCCGGTTATGATCGCCAAAATTGACTCGGTGGTCAAGGGCGTTGAGGAACGGGTGGCGGACAACTTCCGGGGCAAACTGGAAAATTACCAGCTCCGCTTTAATATTTACGGCAAAAACGGGGTCATGGCGGGCCTTGAGCCCCACCCAAGCACCGAAGGTGCCCACGAGCTTGGAATCATCATCGAAGCCATTGCCCAAACCCAGCAAAAGGCAGACACGATAGCCTCGTTCGCCCGTTCCACCATGCTCCACTACGGCTACGAGGGGAGGCGCTCCACCGCGGGCAACCTTGCCTTCCCCTACTC
The DNA here is from genome assembly GCA_031280115.1 of Spirochaetaceae bacterium. Taxonomy (GTDB): domain Bacteria; phylum Spirochaetota; class Spirochaetia; order Treponematales; family Breznakiellaceae; genus JAITHW01. The sequence continues at coordinate 3,672 of JAITHF010000269.1, forward strand.
GCCCAGCGACTTCCACGCCGGCGAAGTCTATGTGTTCAGCGTCTACCACCTCCTTGCCGTGGAAGACCCGTCGCCCCTCTTCCCCAGAGAAATTGTCAGCCTGTAAAAAAAGGAGCACCCCAGTATGCACAGCGCGAAAACAACCATAAAACTCGCGGACATTACCGAGATTATCCGCAGCAAGAACTCAGGCCCCTACGAGCTTACGATTGACCTTATGTTCTCCAGTTTTGACTGGTATAAGAAGGTCTGCGCCGCCAAAGTCATAAACGAACAGCTTGTATGCGGCCTCTACAAGATAACCCCTGACCGCATTATTAACATCATCGAGTTTGATCCGGCAAAAGCTATCAAAATAACCATCAAGCGCCCCATCTGTTCCGGCGACCCCGGAGAGACCGACGTCTACGGCGCCCAGCAGCACGGCCCCTTTCTGGACGCGGCCTTTGACCTCTAGGCGCCGCGGCGAGACCGCCTTAAAGGAGCGTTCCCTATGCCCTATTCAGACCGGATGCAGAAAAGCCATCTTTACACCGTGTTCTTCGCCCCACGGGGGTTCGAGCGCATGGCGGACCTGGGAATGCAGATAGCCCAGCAGTATTTAAGCCCCTTTGACAAGATCATCGGGCTCGTGGGGCTTGCGGGCTCCGGGAAAAGCATGATGATTAAAGGCATGTTTCCGGGGCTTGAGCTTGTGAACGACGACGACGGGGTCAATGTGCGGCCCCTGCCGCTCCTTGACCTTCTTGACCTTGACAGCGAAGAGGCAAACACCGGCTTTTACAGCCCCCACACCTACCACATGGACGTGCATTTTGAGGCGGCCTTTACCCAGACCCATACCTTGTGCGAGGCCGTGCTCAAGGCCGCGGGCATGGGCAAGCGGGTGGTGGTTGAGCATTTTGACCTTATCTACCCGCTTCTGGGGCGGAACGCCCACCTCCTTATCGGCATAGGCGAGGAGGTCATCATTACCCGCCCCACCCTTTTCGGGCCTGAGCCGGCGGATATTGCGGATATTGTGTTCAAATCCCTCCCGCTGCGGCGGATGACCCACAGCGCCGAGGACCTGTGCGAATATGTGATGCGTAAGCACGGCATGGCCGAACCCTTTCTCCACGCCGACGTGCGCCACGGCTTTATCTTTAGTTTCCAGAGCAAGCCCGTAATCCCGCTTAACCTCGACCAGGTGGAAGAGGAGGTAAACGCCCTTATCAAGGCGGACATTCCCATCTCCTTCCATGACGACCAGCATATCCGCATAGGGGAAGAGCTGTGGCTGTGCCACGGCCCGCGCATGCACGTCCGCAGTACCGGCGAGATAAAGCATTTCACGTTAAACAAAGAGTATCTGACCGAGCCTATTACTGAGCGGCACCTGCTTGTGGGGGTCGTAGGCGAGCAGGGCGCCCAGCGGATAAGCGACCTTAACAAAATCGGCTGAACCGCCGCCCGCAAGGAGTTAAAAAGTTGTTAATTCGTGGTATTATAATGAATTAGCGTTGGAATGGCGGCGTTTTTTGCTGGCAAAATAAAGTTTTTTGCTAGCAAAATAAAGTTCTTTGCCGGCAAAATAAAGTTCTTTGCCGGCTTATGAGCGGTTTTTTCTAAGGCGGTCTGGTGTTTTTCTAAGAATACCAAACCCCCCGCACCTGCTTACCCTGCCGCGCCCGCCAAAGCAGAACGCCCTTAGGCGGAGAAAAAATGCTATAAAAGGGGGGGTAAAAAATGAGAAGAAAAATATGCGGGTTATTGAGGCCGCCGGTATTACCGGCGCGGTAAAGCGGCTTTTTATCGAGGCGAACCGGAACCTGCCGCCTGATGTGCAGGGGTGTCTCAGAAAGGCTGCGGCTGAGGAGCCCTGGGAACCGGCCCGGGACGTGCTTGAGAAAATCGAGGCGAACTTTGTGTACGCCACGGAAAAGAAGGTCCCTATTTGCCAGGACACGGGCATGGCCTGCGTGTTTATCGAAATTGGCCGGGACCTGCGGATTGAGGGGGATATATACGCCGCGGTTGACGAGGGC
>JAITHF010000294.1 GCA_031280115.1 Spirochaetaceae bacterium
CAACCCCCTGCGCAGCCCGGAGGCTGTTTCACCCCCTGCGGGGGTTTCACGTGCTTCCTGCGGCGATAGGGTTTGCGATTTTAGTCACAACCCAGAAGCGGCGCCTCAGCGGACTTCGCAGGCGGAAGGGCGCAAAGCAGGAAGCACGTGAAACAGCCTTCGGCTGCCCGCAGGGGGTTGAATCCCCCGCAGGGGGTGAGTATGTTTAATATGAGCTGTATGACCGAACCTTTTTTTGCAGTGCGCCATAGCGACGGCGCCTGCCATGCCCGTACCGGAGTTCTGAACCTCCCCCACGGAACCGTGTCCACCCCGGCCTTTATGCCTGTGGGAACCAACGGAACCGTCAAAGCCCTCACCAGCGACGACCTGCGGGAGATCGGCTTTGAAATCATCCTCAGTAATACCTACCACCTGTACCTGCGCCCCGGAACAGACGTGGCCGCCGCCGCCGGCGGACTCCACCGCTTTATGAACTGGGACCGGAATATCCTCACAGACTCAGGCGGGTTTCAGGTGTTTTCCCTCGCGCCGTTCAGGAAAATCAGCGAGGAAGGGGTCGCGTTCCGTTCCCATATCGACGGCTCCTCCCATGCGCTCACTCCGGAAAAAACCGTTGAAATCCAGTGCGCCCTCAACAGCGATATACAGATGCAGCTTGACGTGTGCAGCCCCTGGGAAACCGGCTGCAAAGATGCGGCCAAAGCCCTCAGGATTACGGCGCTCTGGCTGGAACGCTCCAAATCCCGCTGGCTTGCGGAGGCCCGGAAGGGTTACGAGGGAAAACTGTTCGCCATTGTGCAGGGCGGCTTTTATAAGGACCTGCGCCGCCAGAGCGCTGAGGCCGCCATTGACGCGGACACCCCGGGCATCGCCATAGGCGGGCTTTCCGTGGGGGAGCCGCAGGAAGTGTTTGCCGAATACCTTGCCTATACCGCGTCCCTCCTGCCCTGGGAAAAGCCCCGCTATGTTATGGGCATCGGAACGCCCCGCTATATTCTGGAGGCCGTTGAACAGGGTATTGATATGTTTGACTGCGTGCTTCCCACAAGAACCGCCCGAATAGGCTGCGTGTTTACGAGAAACGGGACAGCGGCGCTGAAAAAAAGCGAAAACCGGCTTGATTTTAAGCCGATAGATGAAATGTGCGGCTGCAAAGTCTGCCGGAATTACAGCAGAGCCTACCTGCGGCACCTCCATAAGACCCAGGAGATACTTTGCTCCATCCTCGCCAGTTATCATAACCTCTATTTTTTACATGATTTGGTGCGGGAAAGCCGGCAGGCCATAACAGAAAAGCGCTTCCTTGCTTTTAAGGAGGCATTTTTACAACAATACGAGGGGGGAACATCATGGGATACCAGGTAATGCGGTACGGGGCGCTGTTTTTTTTACTCGCCGGCACGCTGGGGGGCGTTGAAATCAGCGCCGGCAAACCGGAGGAGGACAAGCGCCTTGATACGGTCAAGTACGGCACAGAGACGGAGATCGCCTCGTTAATCCAAACCTTAAAGGGCGAGAACGAAGCGCTTATGGACGCGCGGCTTGAGGCCGAACTTATCGGCCTTTCCCAAAACACCCGCAACCAGAACATCCTCACGGGCCTTCTGGGATTTTTCGGGGAGGCGGAAAAGACGGGGCTGGAAGACCGGGCGCTGCGCGCCCTTGCGGAGCGGGACGGCGAAGCCTCAGCCACGGTGCTTTCGGCTATTGATTATCTGGGAAAGGTGCGCTCGTCTAAGGCCGTGGCCCCGCTGGAAGCCCTGCTTGACGCTGACGAGTCCCGTTACATGAACGCGGCGTTCCGCGCCCTGGGCAGGGCCAGCAAGGGCAGCGGCCAAGAGGATCAGGCCGCGGATTACCTGGCTGATTTTTATACCAACCGGAACCCGCCGGACCAGAGCCGCTGGGAAATCGCGGCCGCTTTGGGAGAGACCGGCTCCGCCCAGGGGCTGCCGCTGCTTTCGGAAATCGCGCAGAACAGCGGCGAGCGCCCGGTGGTGCGGATGGCCGCCCTTGAGGGCCTGGCGAAAATCGGCGACAAAAGGGGGCTGGCGCCTATTCTAGGGGCCCTCTCCGGTTCTGACCCGAATGTCCGGGCCGCCGCGGTCGGGGCTTTGGGCCCCTTTTCCGGCCAGGAGGTCGACACAGCTATCCTTGAGAGCTTTCGGGATTCTTATTACCGCGCCCGTATCGGCGCCGCCAAAGCCGCGGGGCAGCGGAAACTTGCAGGCGCGGCGCCGTACCTCCAATACCGCGCCGAATATGACGAGGTTCCTGCGGTAAAGGACGAGGCGGTCAAAGCCCTGGGCGCCATCGGGAACAGCGAGAGCGCGGCGATTCTCGCGGCGCTGTTCGCGGAGCGCAAAACCGGCGACCGGGTGAGGATTTTGGCAGCCGAAACCCTTGTGGCCCTTGACGCCGGAACGTACGCGGAAAAGGTCGTAACCGAGCTGGACGACGCGAAAAAGCGCAACCAGACCGGCCTTTACAACGGGCTTCTCAAGGCGGTGAGCGCCGCGCGGACCGGACGGCTCGAAGATGCGGCCCGGCGTTTTCTCAATTCAGGCGGGGTCGTCGAAAAGTCCTGCGCCCTTGATATGGCGGTTCTCAACGGCTTCCGTTCCCTTGCGCCGGAGATACGCCAGATCCTTGAAGAAAAAAACAGTTCTCTCGCGCGTAAAGCCAGAGCCGCCCTTGAAAAGTTAGGCATCTAACCCCCCTGCGGGGGGCGCGGCGCGCTTGAGGCGGCGCCTCAGGGCCAGCGCGTATCCAGGCGCCAGAGGGCCCGGGGGATAAACCGGGCGGAAAAGACCGCCTCAAACCCTTTGGCAAAGCGCTCCCTCTGAGAGACAATCTGGAAGCCTGTGTGCATGGCAAGGTCCAGGAACGGCGTTACCCGCCAGGTTCCCCGCATCCGCAGGCGGTAGGTATAGGCGGGAATGCCTGTGGGGGTTCTTAGATTGACGGCGGCGGAACTCTTCATCAGCGCCGGATGATAGTCCGGCGTGTTGAATATCCCGAAACCGGAGCGCTCCCCTTGGACGAGAAACAGAAACGAACCGGAAACCGACCAGGTTCCCGCGTCATACCCCGACCAAATGACCGCGGCAATCGAGTCCGGGCCGAAGGGGAAGCCGGTCCAATACTGGAAGGGGCCGGAATTGCCGTTTGCCGGCTTGTAAAAAGACCAGCGCTTGTCCCGCAGGACATACAGAAAAGGGTAGGTGTAGACCCCTTCGGCGCCAAACGTCAAAAGGCCGTAGCGGAACGGCAGCGCCGCCTCGGCGCCGGCCTGAAAGCCGAATGAGTCCGGGCGCAGCGCCTCCGGTTCGCGGGCCTTTTCCTCCGGCGTCTGGAGCTCGTTAAGCGCCCAGATGCCGTACAGCCGCAGGCAGGTAAAGAGCTGGGCCTCCAGTTTCATGGCGAAAAACGAGCCCGCCCGTGCGTCCTCCGGCAGGTCCTGCATATCCGTCTCTTCCCCTTTGTAATCCCCGTAATCGTTCCAGGCGCCTAAGTTATGGAACACCATAAGCGGGTTTAAGAACCGCAGTTCCAGCGGCGCGTTGACCATGACCCCTTCGATAAAGGCAAGGGAAACCCGCTTGAAAAACCGCCCCTCAAGGGTATGAAGATAAAAGTATTTATTCACGTCAATCTGCAAAATACGGGTGCCGTACTCAAATACCGGAGAGTACGCCGACAGCGCCGCGTAGGTAACGTCTTTCATGGCGTCCGAAAGGATGATGCTCCCCAGTTTCGTGCGGCCTATGACCTCTTCGCCGATACCTATTCTGAACTGGATGCCGGAGGATTTGGGCAGCGGGATGCCTACGCTCAGGTTCGCCCGGTGCGGGAGGGTCATGCTGAAATTGTCTGTGGGAAAATTAGTAACCCCGCTTTTCAGCGCCGCGCTCCGGTCCTGCTCAAAAGCCGCCTCAAACTGGGCGTTAAAGTAGGGGGAAAAAGAGAGGCTCACCGGAATTGCCATGAACGGGCGCCGGTAGGAATGGTTGTAGAGCCACGGGAGGTTTCCGTTGGTGCGGATATAAAGCTCAGGCTGGAGCATGGGGTCAACGGTGAAATTCAGAGCGCCAACGCCGAAAGAAAGGAGGCCCTGAGAGTCCAAGTAGGCGTTCAGATTGGCATAGACCGCTTGCCCCACAGGGGAGAGGGCCTCTTCGTCAATTTCCGCGAGCATGGCTTTAAAGCGCCGCACCGTAAGCGGGGCGCCTTGAAAAAAGACGATGCGCTGTTCCAGCGCCAGCGCCGCAAGGTCGTTATAGGCGCTCTCGTCAGGGTAGATGATTTTCTGGTCCGGCAGCGCGAAGAGGGGGGAAGATACGGCCAGGGCCGCGAGGAAACAGACAATTTTACCTAGGTTCATACCAAAAAATATACCCCCGCCGGGGCCCGCTTTCAAGGTTTCCCCCGCAGGCGGCGCAGGAAGCGCCGCCGGAGCAGGAAAATCCGGCTCAAAGAAGGCTTACCCTGAGTCAGAAATGTCTTTCCCTGAGTCAGAAATGTATAAACCTAGGTCAGAAATGTATAACCCTGAGCCAGAAATGTATAACCCTGAAGCAGAAATGTATAACCCTG
>JAITHF010000004.1 GCA_031280115.1 Spirochaetaceae bacterium
TGGATTTATTGACCGTATACACCGGCGTAAGCCCCTCCTGGGCGCTCCGCTTGTTGCAGTATTCTATCGTGTCATACCAGCTCACGCACTCTACCGGCAGGTCTTGGCCTTTGAAGTTGCTGGGGTTGACGCCCATAAGCGCCTCGTATTCGGCTTGGGTAACCAAACACTTCCCTATATAAAAACTGGTGAGTTTTATCGGGTGCTGGCTTTCGTTGTCATGCCGCTCAAGCTCCGAAAGAGGGCTGCCCATGATAAAGGCGCCGCCCTTGATAAAGGCCAGGGCGCCGGCTCCGTTTGCGGCGGCCTTTGCCTCGCGGGGAGCGCCGCCGCGCTGCTGGGCCGAAGGGCCGAAGGGGCGCGCTGACTGTTCATAGAGCAGAAGGCCCTGTTTAGCCGCTTCTTTGAGCCAGTGGATAGCAGCGGCATAATCATTCAGCCGTTCATACAAAAGCCCCAGCTCATATTGCGAGCGGTAATCCCCTTTCTGGGCGCTCTTTTCTAACTGGGGTATCTTTTCTTTGCCGGTCTGCTTCCATTTTTCGATAACGTCCCCAACAAGCAGGACGGTTTCTTCGGCAAACGCCGGCTTTATCCCGTATTCATCCTGTAACTTCTGTATTAAACCGGCTCTAACCTGGGACTGGTGTTCTTCGGCGCTCAGAATTTCCTGATGGCATCCGGCCTCAAGGCTTATGAGAAACAAACGGCTTTCCCGTTTGCACGCCCCTTTGGTATAGGTTTCTAATAACGCTTTACATCGCGGGGCGTTATCCAGGATGCCTATTCCATGTCCCTTTACCATTTGGATCAAAATATTTTGAAACGCCGTATTCATGGCTAAACTCCTTTTCCCTCCCCCTTTTTTTTTGGTTTTTCGTATTTTCTGTTATGCTGAGGCGGACTCTCAAGGGCTTTTTACCGCGTCATAACCGGCTTTTACGGCTTCCGCATTTTTCGGCACGAAACGCTGCTTATCTTCAGGAAAAAAATGCGTGAGAATGGCCTCAATATCGGTAAGATGCAGCGCCGCCGTAAGCCGCGCCATAGCGCCCAGGGCCACCATGTTGGCGAACCTGCTGCCTCCGATTGTTTCAGCTATGTCCTGCACCGGAACAGAGGCGAGCCGCAGGTCCCTTCGCGCGGGCTTCTCTTTGACGAGCGAGGTGTTGACAAGCATAAGCCCCGCTGGTTTGAGGATTCCTTCGCACAGGGGGAGGGAGTCCGGGTTCATCACCAGCGCGGAGTCCGGCGCGGAAACCAAAGGGCTGGCAATCTCCTCGTCCGACACGATAACCGAGGCCCGGGCAATGCCGCCCCGTTTCTCCGCCCCGTAAAACGGGAAGAACGTAACGTTTTTCCCTTCCCGCATGGCGCAATAGACCCAGATCTGCCCGAGAGAAATGATGCCCTGCCCGCCGAAACCGGCAAAAAAAGATTTTTCTGTCATGTTCCCGCCCTTTCTTCAGATGAATAATCAATCGAACCGACTGTGTTTTTTATCTCTCCCAAAGGGAATACGGGGATCATCTCCCGTTCAAGCCATTCCACCGCCTCCACTGGCTCCATGCCCCAGTTGGTAGGGCAAGGGGAAAGGATTTCCACCATAGTAAACCCAACGCCCTTCATCTGGGCTGCAAGGGCTTTTTTGATGTAGGTTTTGGTTTTTCTGGCGTTGCCGGCGCTGTTCACCGCGCCGCGCGCGATATAGCGGGCCCCCTCAAGGGCCGCAAGGAGCTCTGACACCCGCATAGGATAGCCCGCGGAGCTTGGGTCCCGTCCATCCGGCGCGGTGGCGGCTTTCTGCCCCACCAGGGTAGTCGGCGCCATTTGCCCGCCGGTCATGCCGTAGATAGCGTTGTTCACGAAAATCGTGGTAAACCGCTCGCCCCGGTTCGCCGCGTGTATCATCTCCGCGGTGCCGATAGCCGCCATGTCCCCGTCGCCCTGGTAACAGATTACCAGATGGTCCGGCAAGACCCGCTTAATGCCGGCAGCCGCTGCCGGCGTGCGCCCGTGGGGAGGCTGTACTGAGTCAAAGTCAAAGTAGAGGTCGGCCCAGATAGCGCACCCCACCGGATTGGTGATAATCGTCTTTTCCCGAATGTCAAACTCGTCGATAAGCTCGGTAATAATCCGGTGGATAACCCCGTGGCCGCATCCGCCGCAGTATTTGGTAGCCACAGGATAGAGGCTTTTTGGGTATCCCCGCAACTGTTTCATAGGTTCCTCCGGTGTTCCGCGAGGATTTTCTCCGCGGTCTTAAAAACCTCTTCTTCTGTGGGGATAACGCCCCCGGCGCGTCCGAGCAAATGTACCGGCCCCTGTCCAAGCACCGCAAGCCGCACATCTTCCACAAGCTGTCCCAGGCTCATCTCCACCACAAGCACCGGTTTTCCGGTTTTCGCAATGGCGCCTAGGGCCTCATAGGGAAAGGGCCACAAGGTTACAGGCCGGAATACCCGCAGTTTCAGCCCTTCCCGCTCACCGAGTTTTTTCGCGCCCAGCGCCACCCGCGCCGAGGTGCCGTAGGCCACAAAGGTCAAATCCGCGTCGTCAGGGCCGGTAATTTCAAAACGCGCTTCGTTCCGCTTGATTTCATCATACCGTTCAAAGCGTTTCCTGGTCTTTGCTTCTAATTCTTCAGGTACAAGGTTAAGAGAGGTAATATGCCGGCTCGGCCTGTTCTTCATGCGTCCCACGGCCCAGCCCCGTTCCGGGAGGCTGTCCAAAGACCGTTCCGCTGGAAGCACGACCCCTTCCATCATCTGGCCTATCATGCCGTCAGCCAGCACGATGACCGGCGTCCGGTACTGGTCGGCCAAATCAAAGGCCAGATAGGTCAAGTCCGCACATTCCTGAACGCTTTTGGGCGCCAGCACGATACAGAAATAATCTCCGTGGCCCCCGCCTCTGGTTGACTGGAAATAATCGCTCTGGCTGGGCGCGATAGACCCGAGCCCCGGGCCGCCTCTCATCACATTCACCAGCACCAGGGGAATATCCGCGCCGGCAGCGTAGGAGAGGCCCTCCTGTTTGAGGCTGATACCCGGGCTTGAAGAGCTTGTCATGGCCCGGGCGCCGGCGGCAGCGGCGCCGTACACCATGTTGATTGCCGCCACTTCGCTTTCAGCTTGGATAAACACCCTGCCCCGCTGAACCATGTGCCGCGCCATATACGCGATAATCTCGTTTTGCGGCGTAATGGGATAGCCGAAATAGGCGGTACAGCCTGCCCGGATAGCCGCCTCTGCGATGGCGTCGTTTCCCTTTAAGAGTTGTTTCTCTGGGGCGCTCATACCGCTTCTCCTTCTTCTTGTTCATACACCTCGATACATATATCGGGACACACTTCAAAACAATTCCCGCAGGCGATACATTTTTTTATATTCTCCTCTGTTGCTTTGGACGGATAACTTCCTGTTTTGTTAGGCTCCGTGTCCTGTTCAAGAACCCGCGCCGGACAGGAACGGATACAGAGCAGGCAGCCTTTGCATAGGTCTCGGTTGATAAGAACTTTACCTCGCTTTGCCATGTGAGTTCTCCTTTCTTAAAACGATTGATAACGAACCTCGTGGGAGGATCCGCGGGCGGAAGCCTGAGGCGCTTATTTTGAGCCGATAAGGGTAACGGTTATGGCGATTTGGTAACGGCACTCGGTATTATGCGGGTTTATTATCTTACCGTTTGTGTAGAATCCCACGCTTCCTGTTTTAAATACTTTTGGCGTCGCATACATTCGCCCCCATTCTTGCCCCTCTTCTCCGGTGATAATAAACTGGAGCGCTTTAGGCGCTTTGT
>JAITHF010000049.1 GCA_031280115.1 Spirochaetaceae bacterium
CAAACCCCCTACTAATGCTTCCTGCGCCGCACCCTTTCGCCTGCAACGTCCGCTGAGGCGCATCCTTCAGGGTTGTGACTAAAATTGCGAACCCTCCCGCCGCGAGAAGCACGTGAATCCCCCGCAGGGGGTGACTAAAACCGCAAACCCTATCGCTACAGGAAGCACTTAAAACACCCTGCGGGTGTTTAAGAAGTCCTCTATCTCGGTTAAAAGATCCGTGTAGGTGTCAACACAGGGCAGGTCCTGCTGGGCCTCCCGTATCGCCTCAGGCGCCCTGAAAAGACAGCCCCTGTCGGCCTCCCGTATCATAGCAAGATCGTTAAACGAATCCCCCGCGGCAAAGACCGCTATATTAAGGGATTTGAGCGCCGCCACCGCCGCTCTCTTCCCGTCCTGCTGCCTGAGCTTGTAGCCGGTTATCTTTCCCTCAGAAGTCGCTACAAGGCTGTTGCAGAAAATAGTCGGGTAATCAAGTTTTGCCATAAGCGGCGCGGCAAACTCTTCATACGTGTCAGAAAGAATAATAAGCTGGGTCCGGGCGCGCAGCGAGCGGGTGAACTGGAGGGCTCCCGCAAGAGGCTCTATAAGAGCGATGACCCGCGTAAGGTCCCGCAGCCCGAGCCCGTGCTGTTCCAAAAGCCCGATGCGGAAACGCATGAGCGCGTCATAATCCGGCTCGTCTCTGGTAGTCCGCCGGAACGCGCTTATACCGGTGGCCTGTGAAAAAGCTATCCAGATTTCGGGCACAAGCACCCCTTCAAGATCAAGACATACTAAACGCATAGTTACCTCATTTCCCGTTCTGTGCTATACTGCGGGGAATTTTATAAGCAATCATAGTAACACAGGTTATTCCTGTGTTCAACAGGGGGTTTTATGCGGAACATAGGGCTTGCCAACCCTTTCGGCGCGCCCGTATTCTATGAAAAAGTTGTTTCAAGCACCATGGACAGGGCCCGGGCGCTGACTCCGGAGGAAGGGCCCCACGGCACCGCGGTTATGGCGGATGTCCAGGAGGCCGGAAGGGGGCGCGGGAACCGAAAGTGGCGCTCAAACGCCGGAGAGAACCTGCTCTGCACCATTCTGCTGCGCTATGAACGCTTTGAAGCCGTGCCTCAGGGTATTACCCTGCGTATCGGCCTTGCGGCGGCGCTGGCGGCGGAGGGTTTTCTTCCCCCCGCATCGCCGCCGGTCCGCATTAAATGGCCTAACGACATTATGATCGGCCCCTGCAAAGCCGCGGGCATCCTCTGCGAAGGGGAGGGCGGGACCGTCCGCGCAGGTATCGGGGTAAACATCAACCAGACCGTTTTCCCTGAGGGCCTGCGGGAAAAGGCGACCAGCATGGCTCTTGCCGGTAAAACCGTATTCCCCGATTCCGCGCGGTTTGCCCTGCTTGAGAACATCCTTGGGCGGATACATCGGGAACTGTCAGAGGAGGAGGGGGCGTGGCAGGAGCGGCTTCTCCCGCGGCTTTATATGCAGGGCAGGAAGGTGCGTTTCATACCCGGCGCCGCAGGCGCCGCAGGCGGCATTACCGGGCGGCTTGAAGGCATCGGGCCCCAAGGGGAGATCTGCATCCTGCCGGAAGGCGGAACCCAAGCGGCCTTATACAGCGCAGGGGAACTGGACCTCTCCTGGGAAGGCTAGGGGGCGGCGATTTCTACGGCGCCTAAGGGGCGGATCCGCACGGCGGTAACAGAGCCGCCGCCGAAGGCCTGGTCCATAGCCGCGCAGTAGGGGGCAAGGAGATCCTGCGGGATATAGGCCTGTATGGTTCCGGCAAAGCCCCCGCCCTGCACGCGGCAGCCGAAGGGAATAGCAGTATGGTCGAAAAAGGCTCTGGTGAGGGCAAGGGCAAGGCTTATAGGCTGTTCCCGTGGGTTTGAGAGGGAATAGCTGTTCTGTAAAAGCTCCCATGAAGAATCGCAGGACTGGTTGACCAGCGCAAGATAGGCCGCAAAAGCGCCGCTCGCGCCGGCAGCCGCACGGGTAAGGGCGCCGGTCATGGCGTCTACCCGCCGGTTCTCATTAAAGAAATGCAGCGCCCGCACCACCGCCCGATCCCCCAGGGCGCCGCGCAGGTCCTGAAGCCTCTCAACGGCCAAGCCCTCCACCTCCCGCAGAACTGACTTGCCGAAAAACCGCGCCACCGCCTTCATTTCATCTTGTACCGCCGCGTAATCAGCGGTCAGGTCCGCGTGGCTGCCGCCGGTGTTCACCACGCACAGGGCGTAGCCTGAGTCTTCCGGGTTAAAGGCGAGACGCCTCACCGCCGGAGATACCGGGTCCTTGAAGTCTATGGCCGCCGCCCCGCCGATCGCGCTTGCCGCCTGATCCATAAGGCCCGAGGGCTTGCCGAAATAATTGTTCTCCGCGTCCTGCCCGATTTTGGCAATCTCCAGCGCCGAAAGCCGGGAATTGTTATACAAAACGTTATATATAAGCCCCACCAGCACCTCCGCCGCCGCGGAGGACGAAAGGCCCGATCCGGGGAGCACCGCTGAGTCCGCGCTGGCGGTGAACCCGCCGGCTTCCGCGCCCTTTCGGACAAACCCGGCGGCAATCCCGCGGATAAGCGCGGCGGTCGTCCCCCGCTCCTCCGCTCTGGGCGCAAGGTTTGAGAGGTCGACGCAGGCAAGCGGGTAGCCGGCGGAACGGAAAACCACCTGTTTATCCGGCGCCGGCGCCGCGGCTGCGGCTATGTCAAGGTCAAGAGACGCGGCCAGCACCTTGCCCCGGTTGTGGTCAGTGTGGTTGCCCCCAAGCTCGGCTCTGCCCGGGGCCGAAAAGAGCCGCGCCGCCCCCCGGTACGCTTCAGGCATTCCGGCAATAAGCGCGGCGTACCGCGCCGCCGCGGCTCCGGCCTTATCCGGGCCGTAGACCGCTTCGATAGGGGCAGCCGCCCCTTGGGTGTCTTGGTTCATACAGTCTTCTTTCCCCCTTCCCTCCGGTTCCTCTTCCCCTGCAATGGCATAGCAGGGAAAAAATGATGTATACTGTGTGTATGTGCATAGCGCTACTGTATCCCAATCCTCACAGGAGCGCAATCCTTCACGAGGGGGAGATAATGACAAGTTCGTTTATAGTGATGATTTTCGCCGGCCTTGGGGCAGCAGGGTTTCTGGCGCTGTTCTTCCGGTTTTTCGGCCTCTGGTTCAGGGCGCTCCTTTCAGGCTCCCCTGTGGGCATGGGGAAACTTATCGGCATGTGGCTCCGCCATGTGAATCCGGGGATTATCGTGGACTCCCGCATTATGCTTTCCAAGGCGGGCATTGACCTTAACTCGGATATGCTTGAGACCCATTTTCTTGCCCGGGGGGACGTGATGAAAGTGAGCCGGGCCCTGGTGGCGGCGAACAAGGCGAACATCCCCCTGCCGTTCCAGCGCGCCGCGGCGATCGACCTTGCCGGCAGGGACGTGCTTGAGGCGGTGCGTACCAGCGTCAACCCCAAGGTTATCGACTGCCCTGACACGGGCAAGGGGAAGCAGACCATTGACGCGGTGGCAAAGGACGGGATACAGCTTCAGGTAAAGGCGCGGGTCACGGTGCGGGCGAATATCGAGCGGCTTGTGGGCGGCGCCACTGAAGAGACGATTATCGCCCGGGTCGGGGAAGGCATTGTTACCACCATAGGCTCCTCTGAGTCGTATAAGGCGGTGCTGGAGAACCCGGACGCGATTTCAAGGCGTGTTTTGGAAAAGGGGCTTGACGCGGGCACGGCCTTCGAGATTCTTTCTATTGATATAGCGGATATTGACGTGGGCGCCAATGTGGGGGCCAAGCTGCAAGCGGATCAGGCGGAGGCGGACAAGCGGCGTTTTCAGGCCGAGGCTGAGAAGCGGCGCGCCGCGGCGCAGGCTCAGGAACAGGAGATGCTAGCCCGGGTGCAGGAGAACCGCGCCAAGGTTGTGCTTGCGGAAGCGGAGATACCTCTTGCCATTGCTGAGGCTTTTAAGAGCGGCAATCTGGGCATCATGGATTACTACCGGCTTAAAAACCTTCAGGCTGACACGGATATGCGCTCGTCCATAAGCCGCCCCCCGGCAAGCGGGCAGCCCTAGCCCCCTGCGCCCCCTGCGGGCAGTCTCCGGCTGTTTCAAGTGCTTCCTGCGGCGAGAGGGTCTGCGGGTTTAGTCACCCCCTGCGGGCAGCCTCCGGCTGTTTCAAGTGCTTCTCGCGGTGAGCGGGTTTGCGGGTTTAGTCACAACCCAGAAGCGGCGCCTCAGCGGAGTTCGCCCCCTGCGGGCAGCCTCCGGCTGTTTCATGTGCTTCCTGCGGTGAGCGGGTTTGCACGTTTAGTCACAACCCAGAAGCAGCGCCTCAGCGGAATTCGCCCCCTGCGGGGGATTCACGTGCTTCCTGCGGTGAGCGGGTTTGCTATTTTAGTCACAACCCAGAAGCGGCGCCTCAGCGGAATTCGCCCCCTGCGGGGGATTCACGTGCTTCCTGCGGTGAGCGGGTTTGCACGTTTAGTCACAACCCAGAAGCGGCGCCTCAGCGGAATTCGATAGCGTTAGCGGCGCTGCACAAGTCGCGCTGGTTGGGGGTTTGGGGGAACTGGTTCCCCCAAATTCTCTTAAAGAGGCGCGAAAGCGCCGATAATCCATACCATACCAACAGATCCCGGCAGGAGAATCGGTTTTTTTGCGAGCAAAGTGAGTTTTTTTGTGAGCACAGTGAGTTTGTTTGCCAGCAAAATAAGTTTTTTTGTGAGCAAAGTGAGTTTGTTTGCCAGCAAAATAAAGTTGTTTGTGAGCAAAGTGAGTTTGTTTGCTAGCAAAATAAGTTTTTTTGCGAGCAAAGTGAGTTTGTTTGCCAGCAAAATAAGTTTGTTTGCTAGCAAAATAAAGTTCTTTGCTAGCAAAAAAAACTGTCCTGTCCCCGCATAAATCATTGTGTTATAACAAATTATCGGCGCTTCGCGCCTCTTTGAAGAGAATTTGGGGGCTTTTTTACCGGCGCTTCATGTTTTACGGCTCATAGTGCAAACGACGATTGCTGAAACAGCCTTCGGCTGCCGGCGCTTCATGTTTCGCGTATTCTTTTGCAAACTTCGCGTAAGGGAACAGCCTTCGGCTGCCCCCAAACCCCCAACTAGTGCTACCTGCGTTGCGCCCTTCTGCCTGCGGCTCCGGCGGGCGTTTTGTTGTATACAAAGAAACTTATTTTGTATACAAACAACTTTATTTTGTATACAAAGAAACTTATTTTGTATACAAAGAAACTTATTTTGACTACAAAAAACTTTTTCTTGACTACAAAAAAACCTTTCTTGACTACAAAAAAACCTTTCTTGACTACAAAAAAACCTTTCTTGACTACAAAAAAACCTTTCTTGACTACAAAAAAAACTATCCTGTCCCCGCATAAATCATTGTTTTATAACGAATTATCGGTGCTTCGCGCCTCTCTGAAGAGAATTTGGGGGGCTTTTTTACCGGCGCTTCATGGTTTGCGTATTCTTTTGCAAACTTCGCGTAAGGGAACAGCCTTCGGCTGCCCCCAAACCACCCATAAAGGCTTCCTGCTCTGTCCCCTTCCGCCTGCGGCTCCGGCGGGCGTTATTTTGGCGCCGCGGAAACTTTATTCGGGGATAAAAATAACTTGTTCGGGATACAAAATAACTTGTTCGGGATACAAAATAACTTGTTCGGGGTCAAAAATAACTTGTTCGGGATACAAAATAACTTGTTCGGGATACAAAATAACTTGTTCGGGATACAAAATAACTTGTTCGGGATACAAAATAACTTGT
>JAITHF010000130.1 GCA_031280115.1 Spirochaetaceae bacterium
CCTCATGAACTTTGCGCCGTCCCTCATGAACTTTGGGCCGGATTTTCCCGCGTCCGGCGCGGGAGTGGCCGGCGCGGGGGTATTAAACAGCAGGCGCGGCGCGGTTCTAGCCGGAGCGCGCCGCCCTTGTTATTATGCTGGTAGTAAAGGAGGATGATTTTATGAGTATGAGCAAAAAACTGCCCCTGTGCCTCATGGCGGCATGGCTTGCGTGTGCGGGCCTGCGGGTGTTTTCCCAGGACTACCCCCAGAGGCGCGGTTCTTGACGGCGCGCTCTATGAACAAGTACCCAAGAAAGCGGCGCTGCTCACCCGTTCCTACACGGCGCTTCCCGGGGCGGCTTCGCTGAAAGCCTACGCGCCTTACCCGGGCAATCAGGGCAGGTACGGCACCTGTACCGGCTGGTCCAGCGCCTACGCCGCCCGGACGATTTCAGAATCCGTCGCGCTTAACCGGCTTGACCGCTTTCTTACCACCAGCAGCGTGTTCTCGCCGGTTTTCATGTATAAAAGCGCGTTTCTCTTATTCAAGAATAATGGCAATCCCACAGGACACGAGGGCGCCGCGATTTCTTGGGTACTGGACGCGATGAAGCGCGAGGGCGCGGTGAAGATGCAGGATTTTGAGAGGGCCGCGGACTTCCCGCGTATCGCCCTTGCCGCGTTTGCCGGCAGCCCCCGCTTTCCCATTGCCGGTTATGTTGCGCTTTTCCCCGCCCGCTGGGGGCGGACCGGGGGACGAGCGGACAGGGGCGGTGAGGAAGAGCATTGCCGAAGGGAAGCCGGTTATTATCGGCATGAACTGCCCGGACTCGTTTTTCAAGGCGCAAGAGGCGTGGCAGCCTAGGGAGAGCCCCTACGACAAGTACGGCGGCCACGCGATGTGCGTGGCCGGGTATGACGACGCGGAGTACGGCGGCGCGTTTGAGGTGCAGAACAGCTGGGGTGCTGCCTGGGGAACCGGCGGGTACATCTGGATACCCTATTCTGTCTTTAACCAGTTTGCCGCCGAGGGCTATGAGATTATCGATAACCTTGCGGCGTATAAAAGCGCCGCGGAATACGGGGGGTTTGCGCGTATCGAAGTATACCATAGTCAGGAGGGTATGCCGGTCCGCTATAATAGCGGCGGGTATTACCAGACGATAAACGGGTACGCTTCCGGGACGCGGTTCCGGTATCTTTTGGGGAACGATAAGCCCGCGTATGTGTACGCCTTTGCAGGCGGTTCAGGCGGTCCGGGGACAACGCAAATCTTTCCCCCTGCGGGACAGAATATCTCGCCTGTGCTGGATTACCGCGAAAACGCGGCGGCCTTTCCCGGAGAGTATTCATGGATACGGCTCGACTAAAGAACGGGTACGGATTATCTTGTGGTGCTGTACGCGAAAGAGGCCGTCGATTTGGACGCGATCCGCAGCCGGTTCGCCCGGGCCGGCGGCGCGTTTCCTGAGCGGGTGGCCAAGGCGGTGGGCGCCGATTATATACCGGCGGATCAGGCCCGCTATGAACCGGATTCGATGCGTTTCAGCGCTCAATCGCCGAATCCAAAAGCGGTGTCCGGCCTTTTGCTGGCAATAGACCACCGGTAAAAAAAACTCTTGCCCCTAGGGGCGGGGAACGTATTATACTAGTGTACAGAGATTTTTTAAGGAAGGCTTTTTATGTATAAACTGGCTGCTGTTTTTCTTTTCAGCGCCGCCGCTGTTTTCGGCGGGCCGGAGAACTGGGACATCCCCGCACTTGATACCGCGCGGAACGCCGCGTATCTTTCGGGCGTGGAAAAGGATATTATCCTTGAACTTAATAAAGTAAGGAGCGATCCTAAAAAATACGCTGAACTGTATATCAAACCCCGGATAGCGCTTTTTGACGGGAAATCGCCTTTTGGCCCGAACTCGTACAAACTCCCCTCAGGCACCTATATGACGACCGCCGAGGGCGCGAAGGCCGTGCGGGAATGTTATAACGCCCTCAGGGCCGCTCCGAGCAGCCCGATCCTCATGCCGTCTTACGGGATGTCCCGGGCCGCGAAGGATCATGTCAATGATCAGGGGCCCCGGGGCGCGACCGGGCACAGCAGCAGCAGCGGCGCGTCCCCCTGGGACAGGCTGAACCGCTACGGCGCGTGGGGCAGGAATGTGGGGGAAAACATCTCCTACGGAAGCGTTACAGGGCAGGATATTGTGATCCAGCTGTTAATCGACGACGGCGTGCCTTCACGGGGGCACCGGGAAAACAACATGAGCGGCGCCTTCGGGTTTGCCGGGGTTGGGGCGGGCGCCCATAAAAAATTCGGCTCCATGGCGGTTCTCGATTTTGCCGGGGAATACACGGAAAAAACGGAAAAATAAAAGGGTTAAAACGCCCCGCCCGCAGGGGAGATCGCCGTGCGCGGCAGGAATGCGATCCCCTTGACCGGCAGAGCCGGCCTGATGCAGGATGTGCCACAGAAACCTCTGTAGAGGGCGCAGACGGGTGGTGTGGATGGTATGAACAGAGGGGGAAGAGATTTACATGAAAAGCAAGGGAATAGAGATCTTTGCCGACGCAGCACTTTTTATGGCGGGTTTGACGCTTGCGCTGTTAGGAGCCTGCTCCGCGCTGTCTAGGGACCCGGTAACATTCTTGAACCGAGGCAAAACCTATTATCAAGAAAGGGACATGGACCGGGCTATTGCAGAATTTAGCAAGGCTCTCAAGCTGGATCCTAATCTTGCGAAAGCTTACTACCATCGGGGCCGTGTATATAGCAACAATGTGTATGGTAATATAAGTCACAGTGACCTTGACCGGGCCGTTAAAGAAGACATGGACCGGGCCATTGCGGATTATAGTAAGGCTATCAAGCTGAAGTCGAATTACGCGGAGGCCTACTACCATCGGGGCCGTGCGTATGCTGACAACGGAGACTTCGGCCACGCTATTGCGGACTATAGCAAGGCGCATAAACGGATGCCGTATGAAGAATATGAACCGTATGACGCGGAGGCTTACTACTATCGGGGCAATGTGTATCTCGAGAAAAGGGACTACGACCAGGCCATTGTGGATTATAGCAAGGCTATCAAGCTGAAGTCGAATACGGAGGCTTACTACAGCCGGGGCTATGCGTATGCTGACAACGGGGACTTCGACCGGGCCATTGCGGACTTCAGCCAGACTCTCAAGTTGGACCCGAATAACGCGGAGGCTTGTTTCAAGCTGGGCTTTGCGTATGCTCTCAAAGAAGATTACGACTACGCCATTGCGGACCTTTCCACCGCGCTGCACATCGATCCTCACCATGCCAACGCCAAGGAACTGGTTGAACTGGTGCAGCGCCTGCGGGAACAGTAAACAGAGGGAGAAGGAGTTATTTACATGAATTAGAGAAGAGAATTAAGGCACTCGCCGGGGCAACACTTTTTATGACGAGTCTGGCGCTTGCCTATGCTGGTAGCGTTGACCATGACCGGATCATTAGGGACTTCTCTGCCGTGCTGGGACGTGGCGAAAGGGCTTGACCTAGCGTAACAAGTGCGTCGGCTGTTACCTGGGACGCAAAAGTCATTAAGGTTATGGTAACTCCTAATGACAATGTGAGCATAACTGCCGAGCTTTTCCTCAAATCTCCGTCTGATTTCACCAGTTTCTTTTACCATTTAATGCGTATTATGAATGATGCCCGGAATGAATTTTTAGAAAAGGTGCGGAGTTAGCCGTCCCCGCCCGCCGGCATAACGGCCGTCGTATGGCAGTCCCCGAAGGGGGATTCACGTGCTTCTTGCGCCCCCTGCGGGGGGTTTCAGGTGCTTCCTGCGGTGAGCGGGTTTGCGGGTTTAGTCACAACCCCGAAGTTGCGCCTCAGCGGAATTCGTAGGCGTTAGCGGCGCGGCGCAGGAAGCCTTTATGGGGGGTTTGGGGGAACTGGTTCCCCCAAATTCTCTTCGAGAAGCGGCGGGGACTTGTAATACCGGTCCTTGACGTCCTGCATACAGGCAGCCAGATGCTCAAAGGCAACACGGACGTGGGTGTTCAAGACTTCCGAGCGGCATGCAGGGTTGTGACCGCCCCGTAAAAAACGCGGCGCCGCCGGTTTGAAGCGCCGCCGGCGCGGGAAAATCCGGCCTAAGGAAGTCTTTCCTTGAGTCAGAAAAGTCTGTATCTGAGTCAAATACAGACTTTTTACCTGCGGTTTTATGTTATCTTTCAGCATAGTATACGGTTTGTTGCGGGATGGTGTTGTATGTTCCGGCCTGCCTGTTGAGCCTGCCCCAAATGCGCCCTGTGCAGGCTTTTTGGGGGGCTTTTTTTACCGGCGCTGCGCTTCGCTTGCGCTTTTTAAAGAGAATTTGGGGGAACCAGTTCCCCCAAACCCCCAACCAACGGCTACCTGCGCTGCGCCTGTGCGTTATCGAAGCCCGCTGAGGCGCCGCTTCTGGGTTGTGACTAAACGTGCAAACCCGCTCACCGCAAGAAGCACGTGAATCCCTCGCAGGGGGTGAAACAGCCTCCGGCTGTTAGTAGTGGTGGCCTATGCCGATAAAGAGTTCGTCCCATTTGGGAATGTCGTGGGTTTCCAGAAACTTGTTAAGGTTGTATCCCAAACTGGCGCGTACATAAAAACTCCGCATAAACGCGGGAAACACAATGACCTCCAACCCGATGCCGGTAAGCGTTCCGTTGGTGGAAAACGGAATGAACGGAATAGGCTCCTCTTCTTCCAGTTCGCCGCCGCCCCCCCAAGAAGCTTTGCTCCCCTTGAGGAGCGCTGTGTCCATAAAAAGGCTTAGGTGCATATCAAAGTCGAAAAACCGGAGTTTTCTCGTCTTAAACCATGCAGACGGGGCAAAATTAAGCACATGAAACGGGAAATCAAGGTTAAGGGAAAACATATACCCGCCGTGCTTGACAATAACCGACCGGTCCAGTATCCCCCGCAAAACCCCGCCGGCCTCAACGTAATCAGGATAGGCGCCGGTTGAGTAAGTCTGGTCGAAAAACCACTGCTGGAACCGGAAGCGGCCTGAAATACCCAGAAAACGCGCGGCGATCTTGTGGCCGGCAACAAAAATGCCGTACTCGCTGTTCCAGCCGGCGCGGTAAAAATTGTAGGTGTTGCTGTTGCTCACCGACGCTTCAAGGCCGCTGCGGTAATTGCCGATCCAGTTTATCCGGCCAAACCCCAGACTGTGGCTGAGGGTAACGCCGGGGCCCTTGCGCCAGAACTCAATGTCCCTCCCGGGACGATAGCTTATGCTTTCGGAAACCGACGGGGTATAGGCCAGCTCCCCGAACCGGTCAATGTGAACGCCCAGAGGTATCTTCCAGGCTATACGCAGCGCGCTTGAGGTAAAGAATTCGGCGAAGCCCCCGTAGTCCTGCTTGTACCGCTCAGGATTTTCCTCGTGAAGGATAAAATCCTGCTCAAAGCCGATAGTAAGGGTTGTCCGTTCAACAGGAATCTCAAGGGAAAGGCCGCTGACGTTCTTATACGCCAAGAGACCGTCGCCGTCCTCCAGCGTATAAGAGAAAAAATGGTCGAAATCAATGTTCCAATTAAAGCCGAAAGCCTTAAACGGCGTGTTCGTGTCAATTTCAGCCTTGAATACGTCTTTGACCGAACCTACTACCGAGCTCCCCTCTTTATGTTCGTAGCCCAAATCAATCCGCAAGGGCGTCATAAGCCCCAAAAAGTTATAATCCCTGGCCTTGATGATAAGCTCGAAGCCGCTGTTAGAATCAAACTTGGGATAGGGCAGGGCGATAATGTTCCAGGTGTCTTTTACGGTAACAAGAAGATCTACCGGCACAAGGCCCTTGGAATCAGGC
This sequence comes from Spirochaetaceae bacterium, assembly GCA_031280115.1. Classification (GTDB taxonomy): domain Bacteria; phylum Spirochaetota; class Spirochaetia; order Treponematales; family Breznakiellaceae; genus JAITHW01. The sequence goes on from JAITHF010000130.1 coordinate 5,814, forward strand.
TCCCCCAAGGTGTAGTCGATTGCCACGGTTTCAAGCACCCGCTGGTTGCTGAGAAGCTGGGTCTTGGCGGTAATATACCTGTCCAGCGCGTCTTTGCCCGGTATCTTTTCACCAATGGCAAACTCCCCGTGATACATAAGGGACGAAGGGCGGCTCCGTCCGGTTACGTTAAAATCAACTGCCCTTATGGTAAAGAGCGCGGATTCAAGGCCTGCCTTTTCTTGCGGCGGCGCCTCCGCCTCCGCCGCCTCCGGCGCGCCTTCCTGGGGCTCGATGATTTCTTGTTTCAGCGCGTCATCTTCCGGCAGGGCGCTTTCTTCCTGCCCGAACACCAGCGCGGGCAGCATAAAAAAGAGAAAAAACAGCCTTTTCCGGGTCATCTAGCGGCCTCCGATGATACGGGCAAGCAGGGGCGTTTCAGCGGAAACCAGCGCGGCGCCGGCTTCATCGGGAACAACAAGGCGCAGGCTCCCGGCTTTCTTTTTTTTATCCCCCGCCATTACCCTCAGAAACGCCTCGATGTCTTGGGCAAGAGGGTGGGGCGCGGCGGTTTCATAGCCCAAAGACCGGATGAGGCCGATGATGCGGCCAGATCGCGCGGGAGGGGTGCGCCCCAGGGAAAGCCCCAGCTCGCAGGCTCTAACCATGCCCCAAGCCACCGCCTCGCCGTGGGAGAGCGCGCCAAGTCCGGCGCAGGCTTCAAGGGCGTGGCCGAATGTGTGCCCCAGGTTAAGGAGCGCCCGCAGGCTGCCGGTTTCTTTGGGGTCAGCCTCCACAATCCGGCCTTTAACCAGCACTGACTGGGCGATGATTTCGTGGAGTATACCCGTGTCAGGCAGGGCGCCGCCGCTTACAAGGGGCTTGAGGGCATCCCCTTCGGCCATGATTTCCATGAGGCGGCCTGTAGTATCCAGCACGGCGGTTTTGATGAGTTCTGCTGCGCCTGATTTCCATTCCCGCGCCGGCAGGGAACGCAGGCTTGTTGCCGGCATATAAACCCGAGCCGCCGGATAGAAGGAACCGGCGAAGTTTTTGGCGCCGAAGAGGTCGAAGCCGGTTTTGCCGCCGACCGCCGCGTCCACCATAGCAAGGAGGGTGCTCGGCACCAGACACAGTTCGGCGCCGCGCATATAAACCGACGCGGCAAAGCCGGTAAGGTCGTTTATGACCCCGCCGCCCACGCCGATAAAGACGCCGTCCCGGGAAAGCCCCGCGTCTTTGGCGGCTTTAAGGATCGTTTCCACAGACTGCCATGTTTTCGCGGTTTCGCCGGCTTGCAGCTTGCAGCAGGGTGTTTCACGGTTTCCCGCTATGGCGCGGGCAAGGGGTTCGGTATGGGTATCGCATACCAGAAGGCCGTTACCGGCGCCGATGATACCCTCGGCGGCCGGGAGTTCATGTTCGATAAAAACCCGGGACAGAACGCCGCCTAAGGTAAAGGTAAAGGTGTAGTTGTTGTTCATACCGTGCCTTGCGTTACGCATGAAGGGAAAAACCTCCATTATTTGCTATTTGTTAAGTATAGCATAAATCCTTCCCGCATATCCACCTGCCTGCTCCGCTATTCGTGGCTTATCGAATGTGTGTCCCCCCGCAGTTTTTTCTTATAGTGCCCGGACCGCCTGCCGCAGCGCCTCCTCAGCGGACTCTGGGCGTATAGGCAAAAAAATGGGGACAGAGTAATAAAAGGAGTAATAAAATAAAAGAGGAGTGTTGGACGGCATAACGTCTACCCTGCCCCCATTTGTTCAGGCATTGGATGGATACCCTGTAATTCTCTGAGGCGCTTTTTTTTGTCGTCCACACGCATCAAGGCTTCACCGATAAGTACCCCGTCGACACCACGCTCCGCAAGGAGATTAATATCCGCTTCAGAATGGATGCCGCTTTCAGATACAAAGAGTTTTCCCTTTGGAACAAGATTTCTGAGCCTGAGAGTTGTGCCAAGATCAACCGTAAAGGTCTTGAGGTCGCGATTGTTTACCCCGATAACCTCAGCGCCAGCGCGGAGCGCCCGGGCCACTTCCTCTTCGGTGTGCGTTTCCACCAGCGCGGAAAGCCCCAAGCCGTAGGTATGCTGGATAAAAGCCCCAAGTGTTTCGTCATCCAAGATTCCGCAGATGAGAAGCACCGCGGAAGCGCCCAGAACTTTGCTTTCATAAATCTGATAGAGGTCCACCACAAAATCTTTGCGAAGCACCGGAACCGTAACGGTTTGGGCTATTTCTTTGAGATATTGGTCATTTCCCAAAAAATACGCCGGCTCGGTAAGCACCGAAAGCGCCGCGGCACCGGCGCTTTCATATTCTTGCGCGATCGTGAGATAGGGAAAGCCGTTGGCAATGATACCTTGGGACGGGGAGGCTTTCTTAATTTCGCAGATAAAAGAAATCCCCGGAAGGGACAGAGCATTCTCAAAATCGAGAGCTTTGCCTCCAACAGCCAGCGCCTGTTCTCTCAGCGTCTCAAAGGGCAGTTTTTCTTTGGCTAAGGCAACCCGCTGCCGTGCACACGTGGCAATCTTGTCAAGAATCAACATCTGTCCCCTTATTAGATAGGTCAATAAACCGTTCAAGCTGTGCCAGAGCTTTTCCGCTGTCAATGGTCTCTTCCGCAATACGGATCGCCTCTGGTATGGTCAAAAAAGGGCGGGCTATATAGAGCGCCGCCGCGGAGTTCAGCACCACCGCGTCCCGCTTTGGCCCTTGGGCGCCTGAGAGAATATCCCTTGTAATAAGAGCGTTTTCAGAAGGACTGCCGCCGGAAAGATCTTCTTTTTTACATTTCTTAAAACCAAATTCTTCAGGGTCAATGGTATAAAAAGCAAATGTTCCATCCCGCACTTCGCATACCGACGTAGGGGCGCTCATGGATATTTCATCAAGCCCGTCAGTGCCATAGACCACGAGCGCGTGTTTTACGCCAAGATTTGCCAAAACCTGCGCCATAGGCTCAACCAAATCCCCGTCATACACTCCCAAAAGTTCCATGTTTGCTCCTGCGGGATTAACCAGCGGTCCCAATATGTTAAAAATAGTTCTAATCCCCAGCTCTTTTCGTACTGGCGCCACATATTTCATAGAAATATGGTAGTTTTGGGCAAATAAAAAGCAAAGCCCCATAGTTTTAAGGAGCTTGAGGCTATGTTCAGGCGGGATAGTGATGTTTACCCCTAAAGCTTCAAGCAGGTCCGCTGCGCCTGATCTACTTGAAGCCGCTCTATTTCCATGTTTGGCAACACTGACGCCGGCAGCGGAGATAACCAGCGCGGAGGTGGTAGAGATATTAAACGAATTAGCGTGATCCCCGCCGGTTCCCACGATTTCAAGCACGTCCATATCATGCAGAATACGGATACAATGTTTACGCATTCCCGCGGCGGCGGCGGTAATTTCTTCAATAGTTTCCCCTTTAACCGCCATAGCCGTAAGGAACGCTGCCATTTGAATATCGCTGGCTTTGCCTTCCATAATTTCGTGCATTACCGTTTCAGACATTTCATAGCTGAGATTTTGCCGGTTTGCCGCCTTAATAATCGCCTCTTTAATCATTTTTTCCTTTTTCATAGGTATTTCTATAATTACTGAAAGCATAAAAAAAAACCACCCCCTCAGAGAATGAGGGACAGAGTATATAGATAGAAAAAAATGCGCCGCGATGAAAGCAAATTGCATATTCACGCAGTAATATAAGCATGAGAATGAATAGGTGTTTGAAAAAGAACGCGGTTTATCATGTTACCGCCAGAGCGAACCGGAGTGAGAATATCTTCTTTTGCCCGGCAATGCGGCGGCTTTTCCTTTCCACGCTGAAACGGGCCAAGAAGAAATACCCCTTCGCTATCCATAATTTCTGTGTGATGAGTAATCACATTCACCTCATTATTCAGCCCGGGCCGGATGCGAATCTCTCCCGTATAATGCAGTGGGTGCTTGGCGTGTTCGCCCGCGCATGGAACAGGGCGCACGGTGTTAAAGGCCACGTCTGGGGAGACCGCTTCTTCTCCAAAATACTGGATGATTTCAAAGATTTTTTCAGAACTTTTTGGTATGTAACTGAAAATCCGGTCAAAGCCCAGCTTGTAAAGAGTGCCGAGGAATGGGAGTTCGGCGGCTTATGGCACTTCATAACAGGAGA
>JAITHF010000108.1 GCA_031280115.1 Spirochaetaceae bacterium
AAGTTTTCTTGTAGTCAAGGAAGGTTTTCTTGTAGCCAAGGAAGGTTTTCTTGTAGTCAAGAAAAGTTTTCTTGTAGTCAAGAAAAAGTTTCTTGTAGTCAAGAAAAGTTTTCTTGTAGCCAAGAAAAGTTTTCTTGTAGCCAAGGAAAGTTTTCTTGTAGTCAAGAAAAAGTTTCTTGTAGTCAAAATAAGTTTTCTTGTAGTCAAGAAAAAGTTTCTTGTAGTCAAAATAAGTTTTCTTGTAGTCAAGAAAAAGTTTCTTGTAGTCAAGAAAAAGTTTCTTGTAGTCAAAATAAGTTTTCCGGTTCACGCGGAACCTTTGCGCGTACACGCGGAAAAAGTTTTCTGACCCTGCATAAATCATTAGTATATAGCGAATTACCGGCGCTCCGCGCCTCTTAAAGAGAATTTGGGGGAACCAGTTCCCCCAAACCCCCAACCAACGGCTTCCTGCGCTGCGCCCTTCCGCCTGCGAATTCCGCTTTGGCGCTGCGCCATGCGAGCCCTGTACCAGAAACCCGGCCTGCCATTGAAACAGCCTTCGGCTGCCTTGAGTCACTGAATCCCCCGCAGGGGGCGCAGGGGGTCTTCGCGCCAGCATCCCTTATCAACTAAAACCTGCTGGCAGGTATATCCGGCATGGAGGAGGATATTGCAGGCGGCCTCGTAATGGCCGCCTAAATGTTCGGCCCTATGGGCGTCTGCGGTAACAATCACCGGCACGCCCCGGGCCTTTAACTGCCCCAGCATAGCCGGACTTGGATAGGGTTCTGGTATACTATACCGGATCATGCCGCCGGTATTCACTTCCGCGATTATCGCAGAACCAGCCAAGAGGCCGGCTATGCCCTCAGTGCGGCGCTGGTAGGACTCCCGTTCCCGGGAAAACAGCCGGTCCTGGGGGTTATTCTTTTTTATTAAATCAGCGTGCCCCAGAATATCAAAGCCCCCGGCGCGGATCATGGCCTCCACCGCATCCCAGTACGCGGCGCACAGCGCTTCCCCGTCGTTGCCGAACCCCTCTGCAAGACCTTTGGCAAACGCCGCCGCCGAATCGTCCGCCGTGAAGGGCTTTCCCTTGGGGGGAATAAGATAATGCACCGAACCGATAAGATAATCCAGCCCAAGCTCTTGAACGTCCCGGTCCGCCGGGCCCATAAGGCCGTGTATGTAGTCAACCTCAAGCCCCAGAAAGACCTTGAGAACCCCTTCCCAGCGGCGCCGCGCCTCCCGCACTTCGTCAAGGTACGCGGCAAGCCGCTCCTCTTTCAAATGCCAGTCAGAGTGAAAGCCGGTCTTCCGGCGCAGCGGCGCGTGGGCGCTGAAACCAATGGCCCAAAACCCCTTGTCCCGTGCGGCCCTGCAAAACGCCTCGATGCTGTCATGGCCGTCGCAAAAGGCGGTGTGGGTATGTAAACAGGTGTATTTCATGGTGAAAGCCTCGGCAGGATGTGATCCCAAACCGCATAGAGGATGGGATTCATAGCCGCTTCGTCAGCGTTAATGGCCACCACCGCCTCCTCCCGGGGCAGCACCACCACAAACTGCCCGTTTTTACCGTCAGCCCGGTACGCCCCGTGCCGGCAGGTCCAGAAGTGGAAGCCGTAGCCCAGATCGTAATCAGGCTTGCAAGTCTCAGGAAGGCGCGGGTTTCTGGTGGGTACCTGGGTTCTGGTGGCGCCGTCTATCCAGCGGGAAGAGACGAGCTGTTTCCCGTTCCAGTTTCCCCGCTGAAGGAGGAACTGGCCGAACAGCGCGAGGCTTCCTGTGGAAAGCTCAAGCCCTGTGGCGCCCTGGGTAACGCCGCCGCTCTCAGGCCAGAGCGGGCCGGGAATACCAAGGGCCGGAAAGAGCCGCTTGAGCAGAAGTTCCCGGACGTTCATGCCCGCCGCGTTGGTTATCATAGCGGAAATAAGCAGGGTGCAGGCGTTATCGTAGACAAAAACCGCGCCCGGGTCGTAGTGGAGTTCATGGGACAGGGCTTCTTCGACGCTTGAAGGCCGGGTGAACCCGCCATGCCCGCGGGTCATGGTGAGAAGGTGCCGCAGCGTAAGGGATTGCAGGCGGGGGCTCGGTTTGGGGGCAAGGCCGGGGAACGAGTCTATGACCCGCTGGTCAAGGGAAACCGTTCCGTCGTCAAGCGCCATGCCCAAGGCAACAGCCGTAACGCTTTTGCTCACGGAAAAGACGTTTCGAGGCTTCTCCGGTATCCAGCGGTGTTCCCCGATTTTTTCCCCGCGTTGCAGCACTATGATGCCTTCAACGCGCAGTTTCAGAGTATCTACCGCTTCTCTATAGGGCCTTATATCCATAACAGGGATCATAATAACTAGGGCGCGCCGCTTGCGGGGATAACGAGCCTCTTCACAGAGGCAACCCCGGGGAGGGGCTTTACGGCTTTGAACGACAGGTACTTAAAGGGATGAATGTCAAGGGCGTTAGGATACCAGCCGTCGATTTCGTCAACGTCCACGATGTTCAGCGCCGGGCTGTAATAAATAGGCAGCACAGACCCGCGCTCCAAGAGCAGTTTTTCCGCTTCCGCCAGAGTCTCCATCCGCTGCATCCCTTCCTCCATCATGGAGCGGTCAATCAGTTTCTCGTAATCCGCGTCGTTATAGCCGGCGTCGTTGAGGTTGGAGTCCCGCCGCCACATCTGGAGGAAGGTATAGGGGTCCGCGAAATCCCCGATCCAGGTGGTAGAACCCACGCCGTAATCGTTCTGTTTCAGGGCCTGAAAGTATTGCCCGAAAGGAACCACGGTTATTTTGACCGGCACCCCCAAATCTCCCATCCACGCCTGAGCCATGAGGGAGCCTACCCGCTCGGCTTCATGGGCAGGGGTGATTTTAATGACCAGCGCCGGAAGCCCCGCGCCTTTGGGATAGCCTGCCTCAGAGAGAAGGCGCCGGGCTGTCTCGGTATCGGCGGCCTCAATCCCCCGCACCTGCGGGTAGCCGGCAATAGGATAGACCAGAGTCTTGGCAGGCAGGTAATAGCCCCGGCGTATCTCATCCCAGGGCAGGGCAAGGGAAAGGGCCCGGCGCACCCGGTAATCGTTCCAAGGCTTTTCAGCGGACCTGATAAAATAATAGTGGGTGGCGAACATGGGGTTTACCATGATGCCGCTGCGGTCGGTAAGGCCGTCAATGTCCACGTCCCCGGACACCCAGCGGGCTTCGCCGGTATTCCAGAGGGCCGCCGCTTCCTGCCCGTCTTCGGTAAACTTGACCACAAGTTTATTGAGCGCCACGTTCCGCGCATCCCAGTAAGACTCGTTTTTAAGGAGTATCATCTGTGTATCCCGGTGTTCGGCGATATAAAAGGGGCCGTTCGAGAGGGGCGGCGCCACGGACCAGTTCTTTTTTTCCAGCATGGACGGGTGGATAGGGCTGAACGAATGATGGCAAAGCATGCTGCGGAAAAAAGCCGCCGGATCTGTCAGGCGCACCACAAGCGTATGCTTGTCTTTGGCAGCGACCCCCACCCGGGACGGGTCTTTGAGTTTACCCGTCCGGTAGTCCCGGGCCCCTTCGATGATGTCAAACAAGGATGAATAGGGGGACTGGTGTTCAGGGTTTAAGAGGGAAAGCCATGCTGAGCGGAAATGCTCGGCCTCCACAGGGTCGCCGTTCCAGTAGCGGGCGTTTGGCCGTATCGTAAAGGTCCACTGTTTTTTATCTTCAGATACGCTCCACTGGGACGCGGCTGCGGGAACCGCGTCCATCGTAACCGGATGATACGAAAAAAGCCCCTCGTAAAGCGCGGTAAAAAGCTGGGCCTCGCTTGAAAGAAAGGATTTGCGGACATCCAGTTCCACATCCCCGCTGGAAAACGTGATAGTAAGCGCATCCCGCACAACCGAGCGCGGGCGGGTGGCCGCAAGGTCCGGCTCTTCCCGCGAGAGCCGGGGGTGTTCGACAGCGCCGTCCCCTGCCTCAGAGGGGGAGCGCTCTTCCCTGCCCGGCAGGTTCGCGCAGGAAGCAAGGGTGCAGACAAGCCACAGGAAACCTGTTTTTAAAATAAAAGCGCCGGGTGTTTTCATAATACTCACCTTAACCGTTTTGAAGTTATGTTTTAATTATAGCAAAAAACCAAACCCGATACTACTAGCCGACCGTGTCAATTCCCAGCCGTTTGAACTGGTCCTCTTCTTCTTTTGCGGTGGAGTATTCGAGAAACTTTTCGTTTGCCTTGAGAAAGGCGTTCTTGATGGTCGCAAGCTCCGGTTTTATCCCTTTTACCTTGCTCCGCTCTTCTTTGCCCGCAGTATTCTTGAAAAAATCGTCCAGGCCGCCCAGTATCCGGTGAAGGGTGCGGATTTCTTTAATGGCCCGTTCAAGAAAGGCGCTCAGTTGTTCTTCAGGCATGGCCTCAAGTTTCGGCAGGTTCCCTCTGGCGCCGGCTATGGCGAGGTTCTTGGCTTTCCGCTCCATGTCTTCCCGCAGGCGGTTGAAATTGACCCGCTCTTTCCCAGGGGCCCGCTGGTTTCCCTCAGCGGCGAACTCGATCTCGTAGATAACCGGCTCAGGCTCTTTATTCAACATCTGGCCCACCACCCGCCGCACCTTGCCCCAGAAGCTGACCTTCTGGTTTTCGAGTATGGTCTCGTTTTCGTCAAACTTCCCGCCTATCTGGTTCAGCGTGGCCGCCACCGAGCCTATGGCCTGAATACCCTCGATGAGGAGGGGCTTTAACGAAACCTCCTGTTTGGCCGGTTTCGCCTCTTCTTTCGCGATGCCCAGGGACTTGAGTATCTTTTCCCGCAGCCCCGGCCCTTCCGGCGAATAATCCTCTTTAAGAAGCTCCTCCGCAAGCTCCGCGTAAAAGTGCCGCCCCCCGTTCGCCGCGGCAAAGGCGGCTTTTATCTCCGGCACTGACGGCGCTTTGTCAGCAGGCATCTTCCCTTCCATGGCGGTACGCAGTTCCAGTTTATAGGCTTCGCGGTTAAAGCTCGTGAAGACTTTAAGGTCGCTCATAATCGCGGTCGTCAGTTTCGTCAGCGTTACCAGCACGCCGTTAAGCACGTTTGACGCCACAGGGTCGCTCCCGCCGCCGCGCAGGCGGGCGATGAGGGAGCCTGCCGCCATAGTCATAGGGGATTCCGTATTGGTTGCAAGGTGGAGCCAGTCAATATATTTTATGAGGCCCAGGATGAGTTTAATCCGGTCAAGGGTAAGAAACTCCATGTTAAAATTATAAAAGTTGACCAAGAAATCAAGCTGGGTGTCAAACTGAGACAACCGAATACTTATTTGTTCCCCGCTTTCAGTCTCAGAAAACGGCGAGCTGTCTGGAATACGCATCTCCCCGGCTTTGGCGTCCCCCTTATACGGATCTTCTTTTATAAGGCCCTTTCTTAAAAAGAGCGCGTACAATGAGTTGTACGCGGTTTGAAAAGCCCGGAGTTTTTCTTTGAGTTTCGCCACTTCTGTCTTTTCAAGCCACCGCTGCCGGGCGTTTATCGCCTGCGCGAGGGCGTTTTGGTAATCAGTTAATTCGCTCATGAGTCTTATATATACGGCTGTAAGATCAATAATGCCAGCAGGCATTACTTTTAATTCGGAATAATTTCTCTAAATACTTAACATTTTATCCCTTGGCCTTGGCGGGGCCCTGAAGGCCCGGCTGTTATCCGTTTTTTTATCCGTTCTTTTCAAGGTGGAGGATGACCCGGAACCCCAGATAATTGTCCCTGCTGAAGGGGACATTGCTGCACCGGTTCGCGGAACGGAGGTAGCGGGCGCTGCCGCCCCAGCTGCCGCCCCGGATAATCCGGCTCGATCCTGAAGAGGGCCCTGCGGGATTAACCGTGTTCCGCAGGTTATAGGGGCCGTACCAGTCCCAGCACCACTCCCACACGTTGCCGTGCATATCGAAAACACCCCACTGGTTAGGCTCAAAACTGCCCGCCGGCAGGGTGGTTTCCCGATAGGTTTCTTTGGCGCTTTTGTTATACGAATAGGTCCCGTCGTAATTCGCCTGATCTGTGGTTATCTTCTCGCCTGTACTAAACGGGCTCGCGGTTCCGGCGCGGCAGGCGTATTCCCACTCCGCCTCGGTGGGAAGGCGGTAGCCGGCGCCGTGCCGGTTCCACCGGACAATCTCGCCTTTTATTATATACAGCGGGGCGAAGCCCTCGCTGATACTGCGGGCGTTGCAATACGCCGCCGCGTCAAACCAGTTCACGTTTTCCACCGGCAGGCTCCCGCCTTTGAAATGGCTGGGGTTTACCCCCATAATACGCTCGTACTCCTGCTGGGTAACCGCGTATTTCCCTATATAAAAGCCGTCCAGCGCCACCCTATGATAGATCTCGTTGTCAAGCCGCTCCGCTTCGGTCTCAGGGCTTCCCATCATAAACTCGCCGGCCTCTATTTTTACGAAATCTTTCATAAGGCCCTGGGCGAAATCCTTGGGAACAGCAGGCGCGCCGCCGTGCTCCGCCCCTGCCGCCTCCTCCCCTCGCTGCGGGCTTTTATCCCTTTGGGTTCCTTGCATCTCGGCCTTCGCCGCTTCCCCGTCTTTCTGCGCCGCTTCTTTCTGGGTTTCCTCTTTCTGTTTTTCCCCCTCTTTTTCCCCCTCTTTTCCCCCCTGTCCTTCCCCTTTCAGCGCCGCTTCCCCCTGTTTTTCTTCTTTAAGCCTCAGAAGTTCCCCCCGGGCTGCTTCATACAGGGATATGCACTGCTGCGCCGCGTCTTTAAGCCAGTACAAGGCGCGGTCGTACCGGTTGAGCCGCTCAAACTCGCCGGCAAGCGCGTACTTCGCGTGATAATCTCCGTCTAACGCGGCTTTTTCAAGGCGCCCGACTGTCTCGCGGTACTCTGCGGCATACCCCTCAATGAGGGCTGCCAGCAGGTTGACCATAGCCGCCGCGTCCTCTGGAAGAAACATATAGGCGTATTCGAGGCGTGCAAGCAGCGCCGCTTTGGTCTCCTCCGGTGTTTGGGAAAGGGAAAGTTCCCGATAACAGCCTGCTTCGATACACTGAAGAAACCGCCTGATTTCCCGTTTATGGTTTCCCTTGGCGTATGAAGACAGAAGCGGTTTTAAGCGTTCTCCTTGTTCAAGAACCGCGATTCCGTTATCTTGTATAATCTGATGTACCAGCTCTTCAAACATACAGCCTCCCTCTAGCGTCAAGGTATGAGGTTATTATTTTTTCTCCCCAGCGTCCACCCCCCTGCGGCAGCCGGAGGCTGTTTCACCCCCTGCGGGGGATTCACGTGCTTCCTGCGGTGAGAGGGTTTGGGGGTTTAGTCACAACCCAGAAGCGGCGCCTCAGCGGAATTCGATAGCGCACGGGCGCATAGCATGTCGCCTTTATGGGTGGTTTGGAGGGTCTATGACCCTCCAAATTCTCTTAAAAGAGGGGCGGTAGTGTTGTGTTATTATGATGAAAAATAATACGGCAGCGCTCCCGTTAGGGCGCAGTGTGGCCGAAAACGGCAAACGGAATTATATAGTATATATGAGTTTATCAAGCC
>JAITHF010000262.1 GCA_031280115.1 Spirochaetaceae bacterium
GGTTTTTTTGCAGTCAAGAAAAAGTTTTTTGCAGTCAAGAAAAGTTTTTTTGCAGTCAAGAAAAGTTTTTTTGCAGTCAAGAAAAAGTTTTTTGCAGTCAAGAAAAGTTTTTTTGCAGTCAAGAAAAGTTTTTTGCAGTCAAGAAAAGTTTTTTTGCAGTCAAGAAAAGTTTTCTTGTAGTCAAGAAAAACTATCCTGTCCCCTGCATAAATCATTATCGTATAATGAATTACCGGCGCTTCGCGCATTTTTTGGAAGAATTTGGGGGCTCTTTTACCTGCGCTTCATGTTTCACGGCTCTTTGTGCGAACTTCGCGTAAGGGAACAGCCGGAGGCTGCCGGCGCTTCATGGTTTGCGGCTCATAGTGCAAACGACGGCTGCTGAAACAGCCTTCGGCTGCCCCCAAACCCCCGACCAACGGCTTCCTGCTTCGCGCCTGTGCGTTTGCGAAGCCCGCTGAGGCGCCGCATCATGCAGGCTGCTGCACCTCAAACCTGATCTGCCGTTGAATCCCCCTCCTCCGCAGGAGGTGCGGGAGCCGGTTCTTCAGGCAGCAGGGCGCTTTCAGGCGCCGCAAGGGGCTGCTGGAGGAACGCCGGCAAATCCCTGTCAGGAAACAGCATCTTCCGCAGCCGCACCTCCACATCCCGGGCAAGCGCCCCGTTCTCCTCCAGAAATACCCGCGCATTGTCCCGACCCTGGCCTATCCGCTCCTCCCCATAGGCATACCAGGCGCCTTTCTTGCTGATAATATCGTATTTAACCGCAGCGTCCAAAAGGCTCCCGCTTGCGGAGATGCCCTTGCCGAACATAATATCCATCTCCGCCCGGCGGAACGGCGGCGCTACCTTGTTCTTCACCACCCGCACCCGCACCCGGTTCCCCACCGCGTCAGTGTCCGCCTTCTCGATAGTGTCGGTCTTCCGCACGTCCAAGCGCACTGACGAATAAAATTTAAGGGCGTTGCCGCCGGTGGTGGTCTCAGGGTTGCCGAACATAACCCCGATCTTCATGCGTATCTGGTTGATAAAAATAAGAAGCGCCCTGGACTTGCCGATCGTGGCAGTCAGCTTCCGCAGGGCCTGGCTCATAAGCCGCGCTTGCAGCCCCATGTGGGAGTCCCCCATATCCCCCTCGATCTCCGCCTGCGGCGTAAGGGCCGCAACTGAATCCACCACAATCACGTCAACCGCGCCGGAACGCACCAGGCTCTCCGCAATCTCAAGCCCCTGCTCGCCTGTGTCCGGCTGGGAAATCCAAAGCTCGTCAATGTTTACCCCAAGGTTCTTGGCGTAAACCGGATCAAGCGCGTGTTCTGCATCCACAAATGCCGCGATACCCCCCAGCTTTTGGGACTCCGCTATGGCGTGGAGCGCCAGCGTGGTCTTCCCGGAGGACTCAGGCCCGTAAATTTCGATAATCCGCCCCCGTGGGTAGCCGCCTATGCCCAGGGCCTCGTCAAGGAGTATCGAGCCTGAAGGGATAACCTCAATGCCCGCGGCGTTTGCGTGGGTCCCCAGCTTCATAAGGGAGCCTGCGCCGAACTGCTTCTCTATCTGAAGGCGGGCAACTTCTAAGGCACGCTCCTTCTCTTCGTTTGAGGCCGGCATAGGGCCCCGGGTTTTTTCCGTGTTTACTTTCGACATAATTTCTCTTTTCTCCTTATCTCTTGCATTCTTTTTAAGGGGGCGTGTTGGGTAGGCCGCCCCGCCCCCCTGCCCTAAGGCTCCCCGCTCTTGCGCGGCGGTATCTGGCTCTGGTGGGACTGGGCGATTTTCGCGTTTTTCTTGTCCATCCTGCGGTAATACTGGACCTCTTTGGGAATAAGCCGTATGTCAGGGCAGTACAGTTTTTCCTCCCGGACCTGCATTTTTTTCCCGTTTTCCAGCATGGTACGGGTAACATCCCGCCCCTCTTCAGCGGAAAGCCCCGCCATTTTAATCAGGTCGTCCCGCCCGAAACTGAACGTATGCTCCTGGCGCTCTATGTCAACGCGGTTTTTCTCAAGGTCAAGCAGGAGCGCGTCATACAGCCTTCCTAAGGGGTCGGTTATAAGGGCGCTTGAAAGCTGGCGGTACATGGACCATATCCGCTCGGCAAGCACCGTGGTCAGGCGGGAAATAATCTGGGGCTGGCTCTTTGCCATGACCTCGAAGTTGGCCCGGTCAACAGCCGTAACCACGCATTCCCCGTCATGGGCAAGGGCGCTTGCGCTGCGGGGCTTGTTTTCCAAGAGCGCCATCTCCCCGAAAATATCCCCGGCTTTAAGGATAGCAAGAATTATTTCGTTGCCGTCAATGATTTTTGCTATCTTCACCGCCCCTTTCTGGATGATAAAAAGTTCCTCCCCTGGCTCGCTCTCGGAAAAGAACACCGAAGACGCCGGATAGGTGCGTACCGCCCCTTCAGCGCGGTACTTAAAGTTATCCTCAAAGACATTAAGGGCGATCGAAGACTTTTGGGCCATCGCGGTTTTGGCGTTCTCCCCGTCCGGGCAGTATTCCAAGTATTTTTTGTAGGCGTAATACGCCTGATTATACTGTTTCTGGGCGCAGTAATACTCGGCAACGTCAAAAAGGTGGGAAGCGTCTTCGGAAGCGGTATTTTTCATGGTCAGCTTGGTCAGCGCCTCGTTGAGAAGGCGGGTTTGTTTGGAGAATTGCTGGATAATTTTAAGCGCGATGTTAGGGTTGTTTTTGATAATATCGCCGTACTGTTCTTTTTTAACCGAGATGAGGGACACGTCGCTTGCGGCTTGGGCGGTTTCGATATGATTGTGGGCGGACATAGTAGAGACCACCGCGAAGAAGTCGCCGGTTACAAGGAGGTCTTTCTCGCCCTCTACAACGTCCACCTCTTTCGCAATCCGCACGTTTCCCTGCCGGATGATATAAAACCGGTCGGCCTTTTTTTCTCCCTCAATAATAATGAACGAATCTTTTTTAAAGTTAAGAAATTCAAGCTGCGGCTGTGCCATAGATTCCCCTCTCCAAGATAAACTTTCTCCTAGAGCATACCCAGTTACGCAGCATTTCGTCAACAGCCTGCGGCTGATTCAGGTGCTTCCTGTAGCGATAGGGTTTGCACGTTTAGTCACCCCCTGCGGGGGATTCAGGTGCTTCTTGTTGCGATAGGGTTTGCGGGTTTAGTCACAACCCAGAAGCGGCGCCTCACCGCGCTTCGCAAACGCACGGGCGCAACGCAGGAAGCCGTTGGTTGGGGGTTGGGGGGAACTGTTACCCCAAAATTTTCTCTAAAAAGCGCACGCGAAGCGCAGCGCGTAAAAAGCCCCGAAGGGGGTTGGTCTTTGGGGGGTTTGTTACTATACTGGATACCATGAATCTTGAAGCCTTTATTCTTGGGTGCGGCGGCATGATGCCCCTGCCGAACCGCCATCTTACATCAGTGCTTTTAAGGCGTGAAGGCGAGCTTTTCCTGTTTGACGCCGGCGAGGGGACCCAAGTGTCCCTGCGCCGGCTTAACCTTAGATGGAAAAAAATCTCCGCTCTGTTCATAAGCCATACCCACGCGGATCACGTTACCGGTATTCCGGGGCTGCTTATGCTCTCTTCCCAAGTAGACCGGGAAGACCCGCTCTATATAATAGGCCCGCCCCGTATCGAGGAATACATCGAAACCAACCGGCGGGTACTGGATATGTATATCAATTACGAGATTGTAGTGCGGGAGATAACCGAAGCGGGTATCGTGTATGAGGGGCCGGACTTTCATATCCGCTCCTTTCTCCTGCGCCATACCAAGCCCTGTTTCGGCTATACCCTTGAGGAACATCCGCGCCCCGGGGCGTTTCATCCGGAGAAGGCCGCATCTTTGCAGGTGCCCCGAGGCCCCCTGTGGGCGAAACTGCAGTCCGGCGAGACCGTGCGCGCCCTTGACGGCGCCGAAGTGCGGCCTGAAGAGGTGCTGGGCCCCCGGCGCATGGGCAGAAAGTTCTCGTTTGTTACTGATACGCTGGCGTTCCACGAGATCGCCTACGAAGTGGCGGGATCAGACCTTTTGGTCTGCGAGGGAATGTTTGAAAAAGAGCTTTTGGAGAGCGCCAAGGAGAAAAAGCACATGACCGCGGAGCAAGCCGCCTGCATCGCAAAAGACGGGTGGGTGAAGAAACTTGCGCTCATCCATTACAGCCCGCGCTATACCGAGCATGACCTGCAAAACTTGCTCAAAGAGGCGTCCGGCGTGTTCCCCCACACGGTCTTGACCAGGGACCGGATGGTTTTCCCTCTTGAATATGAAGACTGAGCCCAAGGCCCTGGCGCTTATGGGTTCCCCCAGAGCCGGAGGCGCCACCGCAAGGCTCCTTACCTGCTTCATTGACCAGTGGCGCGCCTTTAACTTGGGGGCGGTTACGGTGGTTGAGGCGTATAAGGCGGCGCTTGCCCCCTGTACGCACTGCGGATACTGCGGGAAACAGCTTGGATGCGTCTATGATGACGGCTTCACGGCGATTGACGCGGGCCTGCGGGAAGCGGATTTTCTGGTGGTGGCCTCGCCGGTTTACGGCATGGGGTTTCCTGCGCCCTTGAAAGCGGTGTTTGACCGGTGCCAGCGGTATTTTGAGGCCAAGTTCTCCTTGGGCGCGGCCAATCCCATCCCTAAGCGGAAGAGCGCGCTCTTTCTGGCGGCGTTTGGGTCAAAAGACGGGCGGGGGGTTGAGATGATGCGCGAACAACTGCGGTATACGTTTCTTCTGGTGAACGCGGTCTTGGAAAAGACCGTTGCCGCGGCCAACACAGACCGGCTTCCCCTTGACATGGAAGCCGCTGAGCGGGAGATACAAAGCGCCATCCGCGCCGCTGTGTCCCGCTGGCAGAATGAGGGCGGCCCGCCCTAAAGGCTGGCAGGCGCGGATGATAATGGCGTATACTGGAAAGTATGGCTGAAATAGAATTGATTCAAGGCGATATTACCACCGTACCTGTTGACGTGGTGGTAAACGGGACCACAGCGCGGGTGGTCATTGGCGGGGGGTCCCTGGACAAGGCGGTTCATCAGGCCGCAGGGCCCCTCCTCCTTACGGAACTGCAAGGTGTTATGGACGAGCGGAAAACCATCGCCCTTGGAGAGGGCATTGTTACTGATGGATACAAAATGCCTTGTAAGAAGATAATCCATACTGCCTGCCCGATGTATATGGGCGGCGGGTGGCAAGAAGCGGAATCCCTTGCCGCGTGTTACCGCTCCTCCCTCATGGCGGCCCATGACGCGGGAATGGAAAGCATTGCCTTTCCCAATCTGGCTACCGGCGCGCAAACCTTTCCCAAGAAAATGGCCGCAGAAATCGCGGTCGCCGCGGTAAAAGAGACCCTTCCTGCAACGCCTGCTATCAAGAAAGTGGTATTCGTCTGTTTTGAACAGGAGAATTACGCGGTTTACGCCGAACTGCTTCGCGCCGGCTAAGGCGCCGGGGCCTCCCCTTTCCACTGGGCGATAAAGCGCTCGTAGGCGGCGATAGTGGCCGCCATAGTAATATCCTGCACCTCTCCGCGCCCCGCCCAATCGGCGCCGTCCATCTGGTAGAGGTGCTGGAGCACCCCTTCTATATCCGCTATGGCGCAGTTACCCTGCGCCCGCCGGCGTTCAAGCCCCCGCAGTTCCTGTTCAAAGGTGTCCTGATACTTTATATCCCGCCAATCAACTGATAAACCCATCTTCTCTCCCCCCTCATTAGGGCGCGTTCCCGCCTGCCGCCTGTCTATAGGCGATAATCCGCCGCACCCGAGCCGGCGGCTGGGGCGCGAGAAGTCCGAACACGCTGGCCATAGCCTGTTCCCGCCGTTCTGTCCAGTTCCCCTTGCTGTCCAGCGTATAGGCGTACCGAATATCCGCGCTCGTGTCAGCTGACGTTATGGAGCGGAGCAGCCCCGCTTCATCCCATTGGAGCGCGAGGTTTTCGGCAGGAGCGCCGGCCCCGGGGCGGCTCCAGTAGCGGGGGCGGCCATGGCCGGTGTAGAGCGCCGAAAACGCCCCTTGAGGGCTTTCGATACGGGAAACAGCGCCGAAACTGTTGTAATCATGCTCTGCCGCCGTTTCCCCCTGGGCGGACCGGCTGGCAAGGCGGGGGCGGCCTCCCAAAGAGCCAGTATCGAAGTGCGCCAGGGCGGTTCCTTCTGGATCATACCATGTTTCGGCGGCATCGTCGTGCCGGAGCGCCGCAAAAGAAACGGCGCCCCCTTGGGTTATCCGCGCAAGGGACGCAGGAACCGGAGCGTCTATAAATTCCACGGTCCAGATCCCTTCCGCGCCGGTAACAGCAAAGCCTTTGAGGGTCCCCGGCGCCCCTGCCTCAAGGGTTATCTGGACGAAAGCCCCCTGCACCACAGATGGAAACGCCGTAAGGGCGCCTGCGCTGTTCCACGCCGCGCGGTATTCCGCGCCGTCATCCATGATAAGGGTAATAGCAGCCGCGCTTCCCGCAGTAAGGCGGAACCCGTCAGGCGGCATGGATCGCGGCCAATCCGGCGTCCAGACAACCGTGTTTTCTTGGGAAGCGGCAAGGATGCGCCCCAAAGGGAACGGCGCGGGGCTCTCCGCTGTATCCGGGGGCAGCCCTTCCCCGTGGGGCGGGTCATCTGCCGCCAGAAAGGAGAGGGGCGCGGCAACAATAAGCATCATAAGGGAAACCAAACGCATGATAGTTCCAATATACCCGCCCGCTCTCCATCACGCAACCCCCTTACGGGCAGCCTGCGGCTGTTTCACGTGCTTCCTGCGGTGCGAGGGTTCGCAATTTTAGTCACAACCCAGAAGCGGCGCCTCAGCGGACGTCGCAAACGCACGGGCGCAGCGCAGGCAGCCGTTGGTTGGGGGTTTGGGGGCAGCCTCCGGCTGTTCCCTTACGGGAAGTTCGCAAAAGAAGGCGCGAAACATGAAGCGCTGATAAAAAAGCCCCCAAATTCTCTTCAACGAGGCGCGAAGCGCCGATAATCCGTTATACCATAATGATTTATGCGGGGGCAGGATAGTTTTTTTGGGGCACCGCGGAACTTATTTGGGTACCCAAAAAACTTATTTGGTTCCCCAAGAAACTTTTTTGGTGCCCCAAAAACTTTATTTGGTACCCCAGAAAACTTATTTGGTGCCCCAAAAAACCGGTTTTCCCATCGCGCCCTGTTGGTATAGTATAAATTACCGGCGCTTCCGCGCCTCTTTGGGAAGAATTTGGGGGAACCAGTTCCCCCAAACCCCCCACTAGCGCGACGTGTG
>JAITHF010000299.1 GCA_031280115.1 Spirochaetaceae bacterium
GTCTATGAAACCAAAACCATCCTCGTTTCAACCGGCTCGGTCCCGTTTATCCCGCCCATACCAGGGGCCGGAAACAACCCCTGCGTCCTTGACTCCACAGAAATCCTCAAGGCGGCGGCGGTTCCCAAACGGCTCGCGGTCATAGGCGGCGGGGTTATCGGCGTGGAACTGGCCGGACTCTTTTCCAGCCTGGGCGCGCAGGTTGGGGTAATTGAAATGATGAAAGAAATTATCCCCTTTATGGACAGGGAACTTGCGCCGCTGTACCGCAGGGCCATGAAGAAGGCGGATTTTTATCTTGGGCGCCGTGTGGAGCGCATCGAAGGCGGGGCGGTTCATTATACCGGTTCTGACGGGAAGGCGGAGGTGTTTGAGGCCGATACAATCCTGCTGGCAGCCGGGCGCAGGCCGGTGCTGGAAGGCTGGGGCGCCGAAGCAGCGGGACTGGACGTAACGGCGAAAGGCGCGGCAGTAGACGAGTTTATGCGAACCAATATCCCCGGCATCTGGGCTGCCGGAGACGTAACCGGCAGGAGCCTTCTTGCACATTCGGCGTACCGCATGGCGGACGTGGCGTCAGCGGATATCCTTGGGTATTTAGACGGGAACGGGCCGGGCCAAAAGCGGATGCGCTATCAAGCGGTGCCTTGGGCGGTATACGGGATAACCGAAGCCGCCGGCGTGGGGCTTACCGAACAGGAGGCTGAGGCAAAGGGGATCGGCATACGCAAGGCAACGGTTTCTATGAAAGCATCCGGGCGCTTTGTGGCGGAGAATACCTTTGCGGGCCCCGGGGCGGTGAAGCTCATAGCCGGCAAAGACGGCGGCAGGATACTGGGGCTTCACGCCGTGGGCGCCTACTCGTCAGAGTTCATCTGGGGCGGCGCCGCGCTTATCGAACAGGAACTCCGGGTAGAGGACCTGCAAGAGCTTATCTTCCCCCACCCTACGGTGTGCGAGATGATACTGGAATGCGCCTACGCGCTTTGAAGCCTCTCCCTCAAAAGGGCGCGGCAAGACAAAGCATAAAGTTAAGGAGAAAAAATGCCTAAATCATTAGTGGTGGACCCTTCGGAACTGCGGAAGCCCCGGTTCCTGACCATCAAAAACATTCCCATTAACCAGTATAAGAGCGATTTTAAGAAAGAAGAAAAGCGTTACACCAGAGGCCGGCTTATCCGAATATGGTATGACATGGTTACTATCCGGGAATTCGAGACCATGCTTAACACCCTCAAAACCCAAGGCGCGTGGCGCGGCATCGCCTATAACCACAAGGGGCCGGCGCACCTTTCCGCCGGGCAGGAGGCTTCCTCGGTGGGGCAGTGCGTGAACCTTACAGCTGACGATTTTATCTTCGGCAGCCACCGGAGCCACGGGGAAATCCTTGCCAAGTGCTATGCGGCGGCGCACCAGAGCAGCGATTCCGCGCTTGAAGGCATTATGAAGAGCTTTCTCAACGGCGAAACCTTGAAAACAGCGGAAAAGATGCCGTACACGGACACGAAAGATCTGGCGGAAAACTTTGTGCTTTACGGCGCCCTTGCGGAGATCTTTGCGCGGAGCGCCGGTTTCAACCGGGGCCTGGGCGGGTCAATGCACGCGTTTTTCCCGCCTTTCGGGTCCATGCCCAACAATGCCATTGTCGGCGGGTCCGCGGACATCGCCTTAGGGTCGGCGCTCTACAAGCGGATAAACAAAAAAGCAGGCATCGTGATTGCCAATATCGGGGACGCGGCGCTGGGGTGCGGGCCGGTCTGGGAAGCCATGATGATGGCGGCTATGGACCAGTATCATACCTTATGGCCGGAGAGCGCCGGCGGGGCCCCGCCTATCCTCTTTAACTTTTTTAATAACGTTTACGGCAAGGGGGGGCAGACCGACGGGGAGACCATGGGGTACGGCGTGATGGCCCGGGCAGGCGCCGGCGTGAACCCTGATAATATGCACGCCGAGCGGGTGGACGGCTATAACCCCCTTGCAGTGGCTGACGCGGTACGCCGGAAGAAAGAGATTCTCCTCGAAGGAAGGGGGCCGGCCCTGCTTGACACCCTTACCTACCGGATTTCCGGCCACTCCCCTTCTGACGCCTCAAGCTACCGCACCGCAGAGGAGATAAAGCTGTGGCAGGACGCTGACCCTATCAATGCCTATGGCCGGTATCTCATTGAGAACAAGGCGGCCTCTCAGGAGGAACTGGACGGGCTGCGGGAAAAGGCCCTTGCAAAACTCACCGCAGCGGCGAAACTTGCGGCTGACGACGAAGTTTCCCCGCGGGTAAGCGGCGGGTTTATCGAGTCAGTCATGTTTTCCAACGGGGCCGCCGACGCCCTTGACCAGCGGGAACCGGAACTCTCCCAGAAACTTGCGGAAAACCCGCGGGTAAAGGCCCTTGCAGGGAAAGCCCGCTACGGGTTCGGCGCCAACGGCGCGGCAATTCCCAAGAATAAAGCCTTCCAGTACAGGGACGCGCTCTTTGAGGCCCTGGCGCACCGGTTCAGCGTTGATCCGGCTATGGCCGCCTGGGGCGAGGAAAACCGCGACTGGGGCGGGGCTTTCGCGGTGTACCGGGGGCTTACAGAGCTTCTGCCGTACCACCGGCTTTTTAACAGCCCTATCTCCGAAGGCGCTATTGTGGGCGCCGGCGTGGGCTACGCCCTTTCAGGGGGGCGGGCGGTGGTGGAACTTATGTACTGCGATTTTCTAGGCCGCGCCGGAGACGAGGTATTTAATCAGGCCGCCAAGTGGCAGGCCATGTCGGCAGGGCTTTTAAGGCTCCCCCTTGTTATCCGCGTCTCTGTGGGCAATAAGTACGGCGCCCAGCACAGCCAGGACTGGTCAGGGCTTATCGGCCATATCCCCGGTCTCAAAGCCTATTTCCCCGCGACCCCCTATGACGCGAAAGGCATGCTGAACAGGGCCCTGCGGGGCACTGATCCGGTGGTATTTTTTGAAAGCCAGGCTCTCTATGACATGAGCGAGCAATTTGAACGGGCAGGCGTGCCGGAAGGGTACTACGAGATCCCCGAAGGGGAGCCTGCCGTCCGCAGGCAGGGCGGGGGCCTGACCATTGCGACAGTGGGAGCGGCCCTCTATAAAGCGCTGGAAGCGGCGCAGAGGCTCGAAGCGGAGTTCGGCCTTTCCGCGGAGGTTATAGACCTCCGCTTTATCAACCCTCTTAACTATGACCTGCTTATCGAATCAGTGAAAAAGACCGGCAGGCTGGTTATCGTAAGCGACGCCGCTGAGCGCGGTTCCTTTGCCCACACCGTTGCCAGCAACGTCCAGACCTTTGCCTTTGATTATCTTGACGCGCCGGTTGCGGTGGTAGGGGCCCGCAACTGGATAACCCCGGCAGCCGAACTGGAACAGCTTTATTTCCCCCAGGCGGACTGGATAATCGACACGGTCCACCAGCGGGTGCTGCCCCTTAAAGGGTACCGCCCCGGGACCGTGCAGACCGCCCTTGACCTTGCGCGGCGCAGCAGGCGGGGAATTTAAGAAAAAAGCAAACCTATATTACCTTAAAAAGGATGACGCTATGAGATCTCAGAAAGAAATCGCCCTTGACGCGAAGATACTCGAAACCTTGGCGGACATGGCGCTTTCCGGCAGGGCCGCGGCAGCGGCGAAACTTATTATAGAGGACGAGGAGGTCCAGGCGGTTCAGGAATACGCCAACACGGTTTCTATTATGCGCCTGCGCTATAACGACCACGGCCCGGTGCACATGCGGACCGTCGCCCTGAACGCGGCGGTTATGATGGCGCTTCTCAGGAGCGCGGGCATTAAAACCTCCCTTGAACAAGAGGAGTGCGGGCTTTTCGAGGACAGCCTTATCGCGGTGATGACTGCCGCGTTCCTCCATGATATCGGGATGTCTGTGGGGCGGCAGGATCACGAGCTGCACAGCGCCTATATGGCGTACCCGATTATTGACAAGATACTCAGGCAGGTTTACAGCGGGAACATCCAGAAACTTGCCACTGCCCGTTCCCTGGCGCTTGAGGGCATAAGCGGGCACATGGGCAACCGGGTTATTCATTCCCTTGAGGCGGGGATCGTGCTGATTGCCGACGGGTGCGACATGACCAAGGGGCGGGCGCGGATACCGATGGCCATTGCCAGCGTCCCGAAAGTCGGGGACATCCACCAGTATTCGGCTAATTCCATCGAGGAGGTGCGGCTTTCTAAGGGGGCGGACCATCCGGTCCGTATCGAGGTGCTTATGTCAAGCGAGGTGGGGCTTTTTCAGGTTGAGGAGGTGCTTTTGGGGAAGATAGGCGCCAGCCCCGCCAAGACCTATGTGGAGTTATACGCGCTGGTTCACGGGCGGGAGCCCAAGCGCTACCTCTAGGTTTTTTTTATAAAAAAAGCGCCCTCCTGTACGCGGAGGGCGCTTCGCGCTGTAAAATATAAAAAAATAAAAAGGTCAGAACTTGAGCGCAAGCCCCAGGGCCGCGTAGTGGGGGGACCAGCCGCCTAATTCAAGGAACGCGCCTATCATGGGCGTAAAATAATACCGGGCCCCGATATGGGTGCCAATCATAAGCCAGTCAAAGGCTGTTGCCGTATTATCATACGAAGCGCCTTTTGACCCGTCAGGTTTTTTGTGATACCCATCATAAATCATAATATCCGCGCCTAGGGTGGTGGTAACATAGGTGTCAAGGTTCTTGACCCCCCAGTTAAAATGATAGGCAATGCGGAAGCCCACGGGAATATGAAACCAGTCTTGTATATACTTAGTTTGAGAGGGGCTGTAATACCATGAGTTTCCTTCATAGTGGGACCAGGCGAAGCCCACGAGCCCGCCCAAACTAAACGGCAGCCCCCCAAGGGGGAGGGCGTATTCAAAGGTGAACAGGATGGGGGGGATAAGCGTGTTCGCGCCCCCAAGGCCGAAGCCGACCCCTACGTCAAGAAGCCAGTTTCCCGCTTGAATAGGCTCAGGATACTGGAGCAGGTAGCTTGCATCCCAAGCAGAGGCCGGTGTGTTGGCAAGGCAGAATATGACCGCCGCGCAGCCAAACAATTTCTTCATAATAAAAATTCCTCCAAAATGCGAATTGCTTTAATCCTAATCCATATCACCTGTTTAATCAACCGCCCCCTGCCCCTTGCGCCGCGCTCGTGCGTTATCTGCGTCCGCTTTCCCTTACCGCAAAAGCAGCACCGCTTCAGGGGGGAAGAACAGCGCCGCCGGCAGGCCCTGCCGCATTTTGGGGCGCTTCCACCAGATCTCCCCTGACTCGTCAAGGGTGCGGGCCCGGGCATTCGTAAAGAGCAGGGTGCGTTCAAAGGGCTCCTCCGAACAGCGGCGCAGGAGGGGGCGGACGCGGTTATAAAACGGGGGGCGCATCAGGTCCTCCTTGCCCCACAGCGGCGCGAGGTCGTGGGCGCGAATACCCGTGTGGGTGATGTGAGGGCCTATAATGCGGCTGGTCCGCAGTTCAAGCCCCCAGTTTAAGGCGAACAAGGAGCGGGGGCCGGTGCGCTTGGCAGGGGAGATGTTTTTGCAGCCGGTCATAACCGCGCTTTGAACCGTGGAAGGGTCTTGAAACAGCGCTTTCATAGGGCCCCGGTCCGCCACCCGCCCCTTATCCATAACCACAAGGTCCTGACAGAGCCTATACGCCTCGTCCCTGCTGTGGGTAACAAGGATGCTGCCGCCCTGCTCCCCAAAGCGCTCAAGGGTTTCAAGGAGTTCAAGCTGGGTCGCTTCCCGCAGAGGGTAATCAAGGGCGGAAAAAGGCTCGTCAAGCAGGACCGCGTCCGGTTCCTGCGCCAGCATCCGGGCAAGCGCGGCGCGCTGCTGCTGCCCCCCTGAAAGCTGGGAGGGATACCGGCCCTCAAGGCCGCCTAAGCCGAGCCGCCCTATCCAGGTTTGCGCCTTCCGCCGGTTCTCCCGGGGCGGGCCGGTCATGGCCGCGGTGATGTTCCCCATAACCGTCATTGCCGGGAACAGGGCGTAGTGCTGGAACAGGCAGCCCACCTTCCGCGCTTGGGGGCGGAGGTTTATCCTGCGGCGGGAATCAAAGAGGGTTTTCCCGTGTACGGTAATACGCCCCGCGTCCGGCGCCTCTATGCCGGCAATGCACTTGAGGGTCATGCTCTTTCCCGAACCGGAGGCGCCGAGAATCCCCAGGCACCCGCGGCCTGTCTCAAATTCCGCCTCAAGGGTGAAAAGCGGGGAAAGGCGCTTTTTTATGGATACGATAATGCTCACCGTTTCCCGCCTTTGCCCGGGCCGCCTCCGAGGGCGTTCATAAGCGCTGCGGCGATAAACGAAAACACCGTGAGGCCCAGCACATACCGGGCGGCCCCGTCCATGTCCCCTGAAGCAACCGCCGAATAGACCGCAAGGGGCATGGTGCGGGTTTTGCCTTGGATATTGCCGGCGATCATGGCGGTGGCGCCGAATTCCCCCAGCCCCCGCGCGAAAGCAAGGACCGCGCCTGAGGCAATGCCCGGGAGCGACGAGGGGAGGCGGACGCGCCAGAAGATCTTCCATTCCCCCATGCCCAGGGTGCGGGCTGCCTGCACCAGCGCAGGATCCCCCTGTTCAAGGGCGCCCCGGGCGGCGCGGTACATAAGGGGGAACGAGGCCGTAACCGCCGCAATCACCGCGGCGGCCCAGGAGAAGGCGATTTTAACGCCCAGATATTCAGCCAGAAACCGCCCCAGCGGGCGGCGGGCGCCTAAGAGGGCCAGCAGAAAGAAGCCGGCCACTGTGGGCGGCAGGACCAGGGGCAGGGTAAAAAGCCCGTCAACCGCGGTTTTGAGGGGCCCCCGCCGCATATCCGCCACCAGCCTCGCCGCGGAGAGGCCCAGAAAAAACGTGATAACCCCCGCGGCTGACGCGGTCTTTATGGAAATAAAAACAGGATCCATGATTAGTACCGGGCGCGCCGCCGGAAGGCGGCGTACAAGCGGGGGTTACGCAAAAAATCCGTAAGGATTTTTAGTTGATGGCTTGTCATATCTATCCTCCCTGTGATAATTTATAGACGTACCGTGGGACACACGGGAATCTACGCTTGTGGAGATACAGTAAGACC
>JAITHF010000001.1 GCA_031280115.1 Spirochaetaceae bacterium
TCATCACCAAAAGCTGAAAATACCGCTATACATGCCATAAGAATAAGGCAAGTAGCCCTGAAACTATCATGTTTCATCCCATACTCCTTTTCTAAACGTTGGGAACTAAGATCTAGTATTAGTATAATTACTTATTCGATCTTTGTCAAACCCCTATATTATATTTTTATTTGGTTTGCAACGTTTTTCCAGTTTCTCTTTATTCTTCAATAATTACTTTATTTTAAGGAAGAAAGTAATTTCATAGAAAGGCTTATGCGCCCTTTATTTTTTATAGAAGATTTATGCGCCGCCTTTTTTAAATCCCGTAATATATTTGTGTCCAGCACCCTCCTCCCCGGAAACAGTATGTCTGAAGGGACAACCTCCGCTACCGGCAGCGTCTCCTCCGTACTGTCTATCCTGTCTATCCCATTTCTTCCGGGTATCATGCGTACTATCCTCGCGGCTAATGCCCAAGGAGAATCGTCAAATATAACTTTTACCGATGCCGCCGTTAGTTCAGGGTCAAGCCATGAAAACAGAATTACCGGCGTCTCAAGGTTCCGATCTAGAAACGGCGCGGCCTGTCCATTCATAACGACGCAGGCTATGTTTTCATTATCGGAATAATCTTGGTTCGCGCTGAGGTATTTAGGTTTTTTTTCAAAGCCCCGCTCCCGAAGCCCCTCCTGAAACGCCTCCCGCTGTTCCTCCGGCAGGGCCTCACCCTGAAAAAACAGCACGTCCCTGCCGCTGTTTCGGGCGATAATACCGGCGCACAGTCCGGCACGGTACAGGTCGGTCATAATATCAGTCCCCACCAAGACCGTCCCTTTTACGCGGGCGTTCTGCCCGCCCCCGACAATAAAGACTGGCGTTTGGGGAAACTTTTCCGCGTACCGCCCGGCCCCTTCATTATACCGATAGGGGAATAAGACGCAATAGGGGGATCCGCCGGCTTTTTCAACAGCAAACGCCACCATGTCCGGCCCGGCGGTATCATCTACCATCACCGGCTGAACCCGCCTTAAAAGCGCGGCGGAAGTTTCGATTCTTTTCGCGGTTATCCGGGCCGGGCCGTACAGGGAGGCAAACGCCGCGTCTGTAACAATCAGAACCGGCGGTCGGAAACAGAATAAACCGATTGCCGCCAGAGCGCCGGCAGCGGGAAGGATAAGCAAAAACATACGGCGCGCGCCGGCATTCCGTCTTTTCATGCCTCATCTTACCAGACTTTCTCTGGTATGTCACCCCTAAGGGCCGTCAAGAAAGCCGCCCGGAACTTTATCATTCTGGGCGCGCGGAATAAGCCAGCCGTTTCCGAAGCCGCCCCTCTGGGCTTGCATTAGACAAGCAACCGGTGATATACTCTCACTGTTATACTGCGGGACACACAGAAATCTACGTTTGTGGGATACCATGCAAGAATACCCCCGCCTTTAGGCGCGGAGAGTTGTCAATGTAATTTTGAGAGGCTTACGTGCGCGTCCGTTATTCTACTGAAAAAAACGGAAGACCCGTTAAAAAAGCGATAGTCTATACCCAAGACGAACACGGCATCAATTTCTCAGACGTGGATGCTGAAGCAGTAACTATCGTGGAACAATTGCGGGCTCATGGATATGAAACCTATATCGTAGGCGGCGCGGTCCGGGATTTAATTCTGGGGAAAAAGCCCAAGGATTTCGATATTGTGAGCGCCGCCGTTCCCACCCGCATTAAAAAGATATTCCGCAACGCCCGTATCATAGGCCACCGGTTCCGGCTGGTTCACGTGTATTTCGGCGCAAAGATTTTCGAGGTTTCCACATTCCGATCCCTTAAAGACGGCTTAAACAGCAATACCTTCGGAACCGTTGAGGAAGACGTCCTGCGGCGGGATTTTACGTTGAACGCCCTGTTCTACGACCCGCTTGCCCAAGTGGTGGTGGATTATGTGGGCGGCATGCGGGATATACGCAAAAAAAGGGTCCGCCCCATTATCCCGCTTTTCCGTATTTTCAGCGACGATCCGGTGCGGATGATCCGGGCAGTCAAATACGGCGCTGCCACGGATTTCAAACTGCCGCTGCTCTTAAAATGGAAAATTAAAAAGCAATCCCCCCTGCTTGCCGGCGTGTCTCCTTCACGGCTCACAGAGGAAATCTTTAAGATACTCCATTCCTCCCATGCCGCCCGCATTGTGGAAGATCTTGAGTCCCTCGGCCTCTACGCATACCTTCAGCCTCAGGCTTCGGCGCTTATGAAAGAAAAAAAGGGCTTTCGGGAGCGGTATTTGAGCAGCCTTAGGGAACTTACCCTGAAAGGCGTTACCGGCGAGGTTATGTCCGGCCTCATTCAGGATTACCTTGAGGATACGGTCAAGTGGGACGGGGACCTGGAAAACTACAAAGAGGCGTTTATGGCGGCGCGGCGTTTCGTGCTGCCCATGAACCCGCCGCGGATGGAGCTGGATAGGACTGTGCGCCTGATCTTTAAGGAACACGGGATAACCATAAAAAAATCACGGCTGCTGGAACGGGGGAAGCCGCTCTTTCCAGCGGGTAAAAAAGCGGCCCTGGCCTCGCAGAACGAGCAGGCTTTCCCGCTTCCCCTTCCTGCCAAAGAAAAAGCGGCGGCCAAGGCGAGAAAACGCCGGCGCAGGCGGCGCGGGCAAGAGCAGGACGGGCAGGCCGCCCCTGAACCGCCGCTTAACGATGAACAGGGCGGGGGCGGATAGCCGCCCCCGCTTACCGCAGCTGCTTAATGAGCGTATCCGCCTGTTCGCTGTAGGTTGAGGAAGCGGCTTTGGCCTGTTCCAGAAACCGTACCGCCTCGCTGCTGCGCCCTGAGGCGGCGGCGTTGATACCCAGGGCATAGGCAATCAGCGCAGGGTCCGCGCCGTATTGCTGGGCCGCGCGGTAGTATTGCTCCGCCTGTTCGTAATTCTTCCCGTCATAAGAAAGAAGCCCCAGGTAATAATAGGGCGCGTAATGATTGGGGCGCTGTTTCTGGGCGGCCTTAAACGACTCTTCGGCGGGTTTGGGGTCCTTTTCGTTATAGGCCCGCTGCCCTTCGGCGATGAGGTCCGCAAAGGTCTTGCGCGCCGCCAGATACGCCTTGTAATCCCGCTCAATCGTCGGGAAATCAACCCAGCTCCTTATATGATCATAGAGGGTTTGGGCGTTGTCCTCCAGGGCGGCGGCGTTTTTAAGCAGGAGGAAGCACTCGCAGATAATCCTGAAATAATCGGTTTTCCTGCTGTCCCGAACCGTTTCGCTGTCTTGTATATTCCGAGCCTCCACCAAAAACGAAACCAGCGCCCAGGAAACCCCTTGAAAATTGTCCGGCTGGCTTTTCTTTACATCCGAAAGAAGGAGGGACTCGACCGACGGGGCGCCGGCGCCCAGGGCCTTTACCGCCTCGAGCCAGGAGAGGTTCTCCTCGTATACCAGCCCTTCCCGGGCCGCAGGCGCGCCGGTTCTGGCTTGGCCTTGATCAAAGCGGACGCTGCTGAAATAAATGGCGAACCCTTCCCGAAACCATGACGGCGGGTAGGAAACAAAGGCCCTCAGGTACTGCACAAAGGCTTGGTGGGAAAACATCCGCTCCTCGTCGGTGCTGCCCCGGTGGACGACCAGTTCCCGCCGCTCCGGCTGCTGGCTGTAATGCAGGTACACCGCCCCCGGGCTTGCCGCGTCAATCCGTTCTTGAATATAGGCGTCATAGGTCTGCCTGTCCCGGTACGCCCGGACCTTGAGGCGCCCGCCCCCTAGAGCCTTGGGATTGAAATGGAAAAACCCGTTATACAGCATGAAGC
>JAITHF010000102.1 GCA_031280115.1 Spirochaetaceae bacterium
TTAACCGCCATCTCAAACCGGTTCTGGTATCCTCCCAAATCGGCCCGCTGTTTGGAAACCTGCTGTAAAGCCGTATCCAGCGTGCCGATTGCCGTGTTAGCGGCGTCCATGTCAGCAAGGCTAAGATCCGCAACACCAAGCGCCGAGGCGGTCATCTCGCCGATAAAGACCTGTTTGTTCTGGTCCATATTGGCTCCCACCTGGAAGCGCATAACCTGGGGGCCATTCTCAGCAAAAGCGCCGGTAAGAATGTTCATCCCGTTGAACTGGGCGTGGCTCGCAACGCGGTTGATTTCATCCACGAGCTGGGACACTTCGACCTGGATCTGCATACGATCTTCCGAGGTATAAATACCGTTGGCGGACTGTACGGACAGTTCCCGGAGGCGGTGCAGGATATCCTGCGTCTCCTGAAGGTAGCCTTCAGTGGTTTGAATAAACGACACGCCGTTCTGAATATTGCGCTCGGCTTGATTTAAGCCCCGTACCTGGGCCCGTAATTTCTCGGAAACCGCAAGGCCGGAAGCGTCATCTCCCGCTTTATTGATCCTCTGCCCTGAACTGAGCTTCGCGATATCTTTCGCGACATTCTCATGAGTAATACCCAACGTGCGGTTCGCATACTGGGCGCTCATGTTATGATTAATTATCATTTTAACCCTCCATTGGTTAATAACCTCTTGCTATCCCTAGCCGAGGCCGAACCGCGCCCGCGAAAAAGCCTGAAAAATATGCTCGCGCCACTTTCTCCGGCTTTTCCGCGCGGCAAGCGGAACGAAACGCTCATCAAACGTGTAATAAGCGATCCGTGCCGCCCGCCGTGCTTAGGCACCGCTGGAAGGATTAACGCATCATAGCACCTCCAAAACATTTATCTATTAGATATAAAAAAAGATAACATATTACGGCTTACAATACAAGTCCTTTAATTCAAAATTTTTTATTTTTATGCGCGGCAAAACCAAAAGATTCACAGGGCGCGAAACCCTGTGAATCTTTTATCTTATTCTCTTTATTAAAGAGAGAATCGTGTGTTACGGCGGCTTCCTACTGGAGAAGCTGGAGCGCCGCTTGGGTCCGCTGGTTGGCCTGGGCAAGCATGGCGGTTCCGGCCTGGCTGAGGATCTGGTCCCTGGTGTAGGAGACGACCTGCTTTGCCATATCAGTATCCCGAATACGGGATTCGGAGGCTTGGAAATTCTCGGCGCCGATGTCAAGACCGGTGATGGTGTGTTCAAGCCGGTTCTGATAGGCTCCCAGGTCCGCCCGCTGCTTGCTCACTTTCTTCAACGCCTCGTCGAGGGTTCCGATAGCGCGGTTCGCGTCGTCCATGGTATCCAGTTTGATGATGGTTTGATCGTCGGGAATCCGCACCGAAAGGGCGGCGGCGGTCATGGTGCCGATATACACCTGCTTGCGCTGATCGATATTGGCGCCCACATGGAACCACATGGAAGCGGTAACCGTGTTGTCCCCATCCTGCCGAGCGTAGCGTCCGGTCAGCATATTAAGCCCGTTAAACTGGGCGTGGCTGGCGATGCGGTCAATCTCGTCCACAAGCTGGGACACTTCGACCTGGATCTGCATACGGTCATCCTCGGTATAGATACCGTTGGCGGATTGGACAGCCAGCTCGCGGATGCGGTGCAGAATATCCTGCGTCTCCTGAAGGTAGCCCTCGGTGGTCTGGATAAAGGAAATGCCGTTGGCGGCATTGGCGGAAGCCTGATTGAGGCCCCGAATCTGGCTGCGGAATTTCTCGGAAACCGCAAGGCCGGAAGCGTCGTCGCCGGCGCGGTTAATGCGAAGCCCAGAGGTCAGCTTTTCCATGTTTTTGGTGATGCTCCCCTGGGTAACCCCAAGAGACCTGTCAGCGTACTGAGCGCTCAGGTTATGGTTGATGATCATGTCATCCTCCTTGATATGTTTTTCTAAGGCATCCGTGCCCTAGTTTTATTTTACGTATTTCCCGCCGCCGGTCATGGCGTATTAAAGAAGCATGGCGCTCCCCCGCAAAATACGTAATTATTTATTTCTTCGGCGGAAACCTGAGAAAACTTTAGCAGCCTGCGGGTGATTCACGTGCTTCTCGCGGCAATAGGGTTTGCGATTTTAGCCACAACCCCGAAGCGGCGCCAAAGCGGAATTCGAGAGCGCCGGTAAGTCTTATTATAAGAACAGAACGCGGCAGGAAAACAAGTTTTCCGGTGAATCGGAAAACCGTCCTGCCCCTGCATAAAAATCATTGTTATATAATGAATTATCGGCGCTGCGCGCCTCTTAAAGAAAATTTGGGGGAACCAGTTCCCCCAAACCCCCGCTAAAGGCTTCCTGCCTCGCGCCCTTTCGCTATCGAATTCCGCTGAGGCGCCGCTTCTGGGTTGCGCCTCAAATCGCAAACCCTCCCGCTACAAGAAGCGCCTGAAACCCCCTATGGGGGTGGACAGGCTTTGGAGGCGCCTTTAGCATAGGGTTATGAAAAACGAAATCTACCAGTCCCTTGAACAGGGCTTTAGCGCGCCGGTCAGAGATCCCCTTTGGGGGCACGTCTATCTTACCCCCTCTATGGAAGAACTTACCCGCTCCGGCCCCTTTGTGCGGCTCCACCGGATCTTCCAGCTTGGGCCGGCGCATCTTGTGTACCCCGGGGCGACCCATACCAGAGCGGCCCATTCTATCGGGGTCTACTATCTGGCCCGGCGGCTCCTGCGCTCATTCGCGGAAAAGGGCGCTGACGCATGGATGAGCGGCGCCGGAGCCCGCTCGTTTCTTGCGGCAGCGCTCCTGCACGACGCGGGGCATTTCCCCTACGCCCATTCCCTCAAGGAACTGCCTTTGGAGGGTCACGAAGCCCTGACCGGACGGATAATCCTCGCTGAGCCGGTGAAAAGCCTTGTGGCCGCAGCCGGCGCGGACCCCTACTTCACGGCGGCTATTATTGACGCGGAACTTCCCGGCGGCAAAGAGGCGGAGCTTGCTTTTTACCGCAAACTTCTCTCAGGCGTTCTTGATCCGGACAAACTGGACTATCTCAATCGGGACGCCCGCTGCTGCGGGGTCCCCTACGGGGCGCAGGATGTTGATTTCATCCTCTCCCGCCTGCGCCCCCACCAGCAGCGGGGCATAGAAATTGACTCCCGTGCTATTCCCAGCGTGGAATCGGTGCTTTTTTCCAAATACCTCATGTACCGCGCGGTATACTGGCACCCTTCGGTGCGGGCTGCTACGGGGATGATAAAAAAAGCCCTCATTGCAGGGCTCGAACAGGGGGTTCTCTCTAAAGAAGAGCTTTACGGCCTTGATGACCAGGGGCTCTTTTCCCTTTTAAAGAGCCGGAACGCCCCGCTTTCCGGCCTTCTTGACAAAATCAGGGACGGTTCCCTGTATATAACCGCCGAGGAGTTTCCCTACGACCAGGGCCTGCACCATGCCTTTGTATCTGTGGCGGACCGTTCCCGCCATGAAGCGGCGGCGGCGGAGCGGCTTTCCCGCACTTTAGGGGCCAGCGTATCGCCGGAGGAGGTTATTATTGACATTCCAGAGCCGGTCAGTTTCGAGACGGGCCTCTATATTACTGACGAATCCTGTTATTTCAGTGAGAGTTCCAGCGTTTTCAAGGCTGAAACCGTGGCGGCGTTTATAAAATCCCTCCATAAGGTACGGATATTTATAGACCCTGCGGCCCAGAGGGGGTTTTAGCGGCGCCAAAGCGGAATTCGATGGCGTTAGCAGCGCAGCGCAGGCCCCCTGCGGGGGATTCAGGCGCTTCTTGCGGCGGGAGGGTTTGCAATTTGAGGCGCAACCCCGAAGATGCGCCTCACCGCGCTTTGCAGGCGCACGGGCGCAGCGCAGGAAGCACTTATG
>JAITHF010000125.1 GCA_031280115.1 Spirochaetaceae bacterium
GCTTCATGTTTCGCGTATTCTTTTGCGAACTCCGCGTAAGGGAACAGCCTTTGGCTGCCGGCGCTTCATGGTTTGCGGCTCATAGCGCAAACGACGGCTGCTGAAACAGCCGGAGGCTGCCCCCAAACCCCCCATAAAGGCTTCCTGCGCCGCGCCCTTCCGCCTGCAAAGCGCGGTGAGGCGCCGCTTCAGGGTTGTGACTAAAATTGCGAACCCTCTCACCGCAGGAAGCACCTGAATCCCCCGCAGGGGGCAAACCCTATCGCCGCAAGAAGCGCGTGAAACAGCCTGCGGCTGTTGACGGGGAGGGGGTTTGGCAGTATAGTGAAAAACAAAAAAGCATATATAAGGAGATCCGACTTCATGGGCCCGTTTAATCCTGATGAACTTGCCCGCTTCGCCCGCTACTACGGCTTTCATTACGACCGGATAGACCCGCCGGCTCTGGCGCAGGACGCGCTTACCGCTATGGAACGGGGGCTTAACGGCCACGCTTCAAGCCTTCCCATGATACCCGCGTATATAAGCCCCGCGCCCCGGGCGCCGGCGGGCAAAACGGTTATCGCCCTTGACGCGGGGGGCACCAATCTTCGCGCCGCGCTGGTGCGCTTCGACCAACAAGGGAAAGCAGCGGCAGAACACGCGGTAAAATCCTTCATGCCCGGCACCCGGGGGGGCGTAACCAAAACCGAGTTCTTTGACCACCTTGCGGGTATCGCAGGCCCGCTCATTGAAAAAGCGCCGGATGTTGAGGGTATCGGCTTTACGTTCTCGTACCCCATGGCCATAACACGCGGCGCCGACGGAATCCTCCTTGCTTTTAGCAAGGAAGTCGACGCCCCTGAGGTTATCGGCCAGGCCATAGGCCAGGGGCTGCGGGAGGCGCTGGAACGGCGGAACCTGCAAGCGCCGGCGCGGATCGCGCTTCTCAATGACACGGCAGCCACGCTCCTTGCCGGCATCTCAGCCATCCCTGCCCTGGGCGGCCTTGAGGGGCCCGTCCGCAGCGGCGCGGCTCCCGGGCCGGTGATTGGCTTTATCCTTGGCACAGGCTTTAATAGCGCCTACCCTGAAACCGCCATCCCCAAGAGAGGCTTTGCCTCGGAAACCGCGCCGCAGGTGGTGGTATGCGAGTCAGGCGCGTTTGACCACCGGTATAGCGGCTTTTTGGACAAAGAATACGACATGTCCACCAAAAACCCCGGTGCCTACACCCTTGAAAAGGCGGCGTCCGGCGCGTATCTCGGCCCCCTTACCTGGCATATCCTCAAACAAGCGGTGAAAGACGGGGTGGTGCGCCTTAAAAACGCCGGCGCGTTTCTCAGTATGCCGGCAGTCCAGACAAAGGACGTGAATGATTTCATGTACGCGCCCCTTTCCGGGGAAGGGGTCATAGCCGGCCTTTTTGAACCGGACGAGGGGGACGCGCTTTCGTCGTTTGCGTATCTTATCTCGATTATTACCCAGCGGGCGGGGATTCTCTCTGCCGCTATGGTTGCCGCCGCGGTGGAACGGACAGGCTGGCGCGACCCCTTTGCGCCGGTGCGGATCGCCGTGGAAGGCACGACCTATATGCGCTACAAAGGTATGCGGAAGACCCTGGAATCCTATCTCCATACGATACTTACCCGCACAACCCCCTGCCAGTACATTATCGCGCCGGTGGAGCAGGCGTCGCTTTTCGGCGCGGCAACGGCGGCGGCGCAGCAGTAAGGCCCGGCGGCGCGGCGCAGGGGCGGCGCGTAAAAAGGGCATAAATAAAGAATATAAAGAGAAAATAAAAGAGAATAAAAAAGAGAAAAGGTGCAGAGAACAAATGAAAACCATTTTATGTTACGGCGATTCTAACACATGGGGCTTTAACCCCCATGACGGAAGCCGGTACGACCATAAGACCCGCTGGCCCAGGGCCCTTGAACGGCTGCTCAACGCAGGGGCGCCGCCGGAGGACCCGCGCTTCTGGGTGGTGGAAGAGGGGCTTAACGGGCGGACCAGCTGCCGGGAGGATCCGGTCGAGGGCGACCGGAACGGCCTGCGCCAGGTTACGGCGGTGCTTGAGAGCCACAAGCCTCTTGATATGGTGGCGGTGATGTTGGGAACCAATGACCTCAAGCCGCGCTACAGCCCCATGCCCTACGACATAGCCTACGGGGTGCAGCGGGTGGTGCGGGCCATATTTGATTCCCGCGCCGGCCCTCAAGAAAAAAGCCCCTGGGTGCTGATGGTCTGCCCCCCGCCCACAGCGGATTCCCCCGGGTTCAAACATCTTTTCGGGGACAGCGTTGGGCTTTCCAAGAAACTTGCGCCGCTGTACCGCCAGCTTGCCAAAGAAATCGGCGCGGCGTTTTTAGACGCAGGAACCGTCGTAACCTCAAGCGCGCAAGACGGCATCCACTTCGAGCCGGAAGAACACCTGAAACTCGCCCGGGCCGTAGCGGACATAATCACGGCCTTGTAACGGGGCGGCCCAGCGGGGCCGGAGAGGGGGAAAGCCTATGGAACTTGAGCTCTCCACGTTTTTAATCGTATGCCCCCTGGTTTTTCTGGCAGGGCTGCTTGATTCGATTGCCGGCGGCGGGGGGCTCATCTCCCTTCCGGCGTATCTTTTCGCCGGCGTGCCTATCCATTTCGCCCTGGGAACCAACAAGCTCTCATCCATTGCCGGCACCGCGGTAGCGTCCTACCGGTACTACAAAAACAAGTATACAGACCTGAAACTCTGCGCCCCTTGGATACTGGCGGCCCTTGCCGGCTCCGCCTTGGGCGCCTCCCTCACGCTGCTCGTGGACGAGCGGTATTTACAGCGCCTCCTCTTGGCGGTGCTGCCTGTAACCGCGGTGTACGTGTTTAAGAAAAAGCGCCTTGACCCGCCGGCAGGGGCGCCGCTTTCCCGTTCCCGTTCCCTTGTGTACGGGCTTGGGGTTTCGTTTTTCATAGGCGGGTACGACGGCTTTTTCGGCCCCGGCGCCGGCACCTTCCTGATACTCCTTTACTGCGGGGTTGCCAAGATAGACAGCCCCATTGCCGCGGGGAACGCGAAGCTGGTAAACCTTGCCTCAAACCTTTCGTCGCTGGTTCTCTTTCTCTGCCACCGCCGCACCCTCATCCCCTTGGGGCTTACAGCGGCGCTGTTCAGCGTCATAGGCGCCTACATAGGATCCGGCCTTGTCATACGCAAGGGAACCGGTGTCATCCGCGGCGCCGTGCTCACCGTGCTGGCGCTCCTTTTCCTCAAAATAGCCTGCGACACGTTCTTCTAAAAACGCCCCGTCCCGCCGGCCTTGACCAAAGAGGGCGCGTTTCGGTAGTATTAGCTCTTAACAGCCGGGCAGGTTTGCGTGCGCGGCAGCGCCGACAATTCGTTATAAAAAGGAAATAAAGGAAATAAAAAAAAGATGGCAGAAACTACGCTCAATGAGCAGCTTGCTGCTCGTATCACCGCCGTGTCTGAAGAGCCAGACCAAGGGGCAGACTCGTTTGAGCGCGCCTTAGAGATACAGGATATAAAAGAAAACAGAGAAAAAACGAGAAACACCGTGGCGTCGTTTGTTCAGTCGTACTGCCATAAAGACAAAGAGATGACTAATAGCGCGTGGCTGGAAGGGGAATTCGCGAAATATCCAAACATCTGGAAAGACCCGGAGGAAGGGAGAAACGCGGCGGAAACCATTGCCGCGCAGATCGAGCGTTTTGAAACTGAAAAGCGGAAGCTGGCAGCGTGCCGGGAAAAAGGCGTGTCCCGCGGGAGTTATCTTGAAAAAGCCATAGAAGACGGGGCGCAGGCCCAGGGGGTAACCAATGTGGGCGCGTATGCGGCGGAAATTGACCGCGCCCTCGCGCAGGCAAACAGCGATAACATACAAGCCATGTACCGTATGGACGGCGGTATTAACCAGCAATATAATCTTGACGGCTTTATCGCGGAACAACATCATGTTAATACCTTTAATATAGAAGCGGCGGCGCAGGGCAGTCCCTTGCGGGCGGAGGTGTTACAGCCCGCGCCCGGGGAAACCTACGGCAAGAACTCTGTTGATATTGTGATCCGGGACGAGAACGGGAACATCGTAAAGAAATACCAGTCAAAATACGGGGCGGACTCAAAGAAAACCAAAGAGCTTTTTGATAAAGGGGATTACCGGGGGCAGCGGAAACTCGTGCCAGAGGGACAGGGCAAAGACATAGCAGGAAGCACTGAGACCATCGAGTGCGAGGGCATAAAATCAAAGCCCCTGTCTAAAGAAGAGGCGAAAGAGCGCCAGCAGAAGGTTCAAGAAGAGCAGGAAGCGAAGCAATACGAGTGGAATGAGGTAAACAAATCCGCTGTTGCCAAAAACATCGCAGGAAAAGCAGGCGTAGCCGCGTTATGCGCGGTTGGGTTTCAGGGAGCGCGGATACTCGGACGCAGACTATGGAATACGGTTACTGGAAAACCTAACAATTCAACGGAAGAAGACGCTGCGGAATTCGCGGAAAGCGCGCTGAAGTCAGGGGCAAGCGCGGGGCTTACCGTGGCCGTAACCGGCGGCATCACTGTCGCGGTTAAAAGCGGCTGGTTAGGCAAAGTTTTACAGGGAACGCCGGTGGGAGCCATCGCGAACGCCGTGTGCGTAGGCGTTGAAAACGTCAAGGTTCTCTGCGAATTCGCCGCGGGAAAAATCACCGGTGAAGAAGCCCTGGACAAAGCGGCGGATACTACGTGCAGTCTTGTGGGAAGTTTAGCGCTTGGCGCAAAAGGAGCGGCGCTGGGCGCGGGTATCGGCGCGGCATTGGGGCCTATCGGCGCGGCGATCGGCGGAATTGCCGGCGGTATGATTGGCGGGATCGCAGGAAGCACCATCGGCCACGCCCTTTATGAAGGGGGAAAGGCCATTGTCAAAACCGTTGCACATGCGGTAAAATCTATCGCAACAGGCATAAAAGAAGGGGCAAAGAACCTCGTCCGTGGATTAGCGAGCCTTTTTGATTTTTAGGAAGGAGATAGGAGAAAAAAATGGCAAAAGCAATAAAATTTAATTTAATACTGAACAAACAGCCGGTACGGGATTTAGAGGATCTTCGTACGCATTTTAACATCGAAGACCTTTTGGAGGCTTTTCACAACGGCTCTTTGCAGCGATGGCTTGAAGTCAGGGATTTAACCGCCGAGCTTGAGAAAG
Organism: Spirochaetaceae bacterium; assembly: GCA_031280115.1. GTDB lineage: Bacteria > Spirochaetota > Spirochaetia > Treponematales > Breznakiellaceae > JAITHW01. The sequence goes on from JAITHF010000125.1 coordinate 5,160, forward strand.
TAAACGCCGTTTCCGGGGACACTCCGGTTATCGCCGTTGCATTGTGCAGCCTGTTTCAGGGGCCCTGCACAAAAGAAGACGCTGAGGCCGCTGCGTATATCTTTGAATTGAGGCAAAAGGAGCGGCAAAAACTGCTGGAATACCAGTCCCTTGCTGAAGAACGGAACAAAGTTATAGCCAATTATCACGCCGAATATGATACGCTGCTTGCAAGTATGGAAAAAAAATATAATGATTCTTCGTTTCTCAAAGCGTCTATTCAGGAGATTTTTCAAAACTACCGCGGACTGTTTCAGTTAAACGCCGCGGATTTCTACGACCGGTTCGTGTTCAGTTATCCGCTGATTATTCTCTCAATCATGGCGAACCAAGACATGAAGAAACTATTAACCCGTGTCAGAAGCGAAGACCGCATATCTCAAGATCTGAACGACCAAGAGCGTAAAATTGCTTCTTTTATACAACGGTATGAGGCAAAGGACTTGCCACAGCAGAAAACCTGCCACACTAAAGAGGATTTGATGGCGTTGCAGGCCCGGGCAGACCGTGTTTTGGTCTTGGATGCACCGGATAAAACCGACCTGGGGCTACATTTTACCGCCTATTTAACAACACCCTTTGACTACATCGAAATGGATTAACTTGAATCGATTGCCGCTAGAATTATTGAAATTTTGAAAGAATAATAAGGAAAAATTTATGTACATGGAGATATAAATGAGACAGGAAGACGCGGACGAACTTACAAGCTACATCGACACACACAGACCCATTATCTACATCAATTATTTTGATTTCCATGCGGTTGACGGGCTCATCGCGCAGGTCAACAAAGATATACCCGTTTATGAATACAATGAAGCGGGCCGCCATGTGGATTTCAAAACCAAGGCCCCAAAAGGCGCGATCGAGAGAAGCGGCAATTTAGCAGGCTTTTTAACGGCCTTTGACGACAACAAGCCGCGCAAAGCGTTTCTGGTCCTCAAAGACGCGCACCACTATTTTCAGAAAGAAAGCCCCTCGTACAGCCCTGAAATAATCGCGCTTCTCAAATCAATAGCCCAGCGTATCATGTATACTGAGGGTTATTACGTAACGGTCTTCTTGGTATGCTCAGAATTAGCCCTGCCTCCTGAGCTTGAAAAAATGATAACGGTTTTTGATATACCCTTTCCAACCATTGATGAAATAGAAACGCTTATCAAGAAGGAGTATGCGGAATGTATTATTGATGAAAACACCATCAATGAACTGACCGTGTCGTTCAAGGGGCTGAGCGATTTTGAAATACGGCAGATTCTTAATCTTGCCTATCAAAGATCGGGCATGATCACGGCGGAAGACAAAATCCTGGTCCTGAAAGAAAAAGAACAAATTATAAAAAAATCGGGAATCCTCGAAATTGTTCCGGTGAACTCCACCATGGATGATGTAGGGGGCTTGTCAAATCTAAAAAAATACCTGCGCGACAAATCATATATTTTTAACAACCTTGGAGAAGCCCGTCAATTCGGCATTGACCTGCCAAAGGGAATTCTTATCGTAGGTATGCCCGGGTGCGGGAAAAGCCTCACCGCAAAGGCGACAGCCAATCAATTTAACGTGCCGCTCCTGCGGCTGGACATCGGCAAACTGATGGGAAAATATGTGGGGGAAAGCGAAGAAAACCTGAGCCGCGCCATAAAGACCGCCGAAGCGGTGGCCCCGTGCGTCCTGTGGATTGACGAGCTGGAGAAAGCGTTTGCCGGAGTCGGCGGGAGCGGCGGCGCAAGCGATATTACCACGCGGCTCTTCGGCCAGTTTCTTACCTGGCTTCAAGAAAAAGAAAGCTCCGTCTATGTGGTGGCCACGTCGAATAAATTAAACGCCCTGCCGCCTGAATTCAAACGCAAAGGGCGCTTTGACGAATTATTTTTAGTCGAGCTTCCTAACGCGCAGGAACGCAGGAAAATCTTTGAAATACACTTAGGTAAACGCAAGAAACTAACCGGCGATGTAAACGTTATCCCCTTGCTCAAAGAGACAGAAGGGTATAGCGGGGCGGATATCGAGGCTGTGGTAAAAGAGACTATTGAAGGGGCGTTTATATCAGACGATAAAACAGTTACCACCGATAAATTGCTGAATACCATTAAAAATACGAAATCTATCTCTATCACGCTTAAAGAGGAGATAGAAGCCCTTACAAAAGAATATGAGAAATATAACTTAAAGCAGGCAACCCCCAAATAGACTGAAGAGCCGCCCCGGCCTTGACCAAAGAGGGCGCGTTTCGGTAGTATTGGCGTATGGAATACGTGGCAGGCGCTTTTTCCCCGCCTTCTTTGTTAGCGCCTAGTTCGGCCAAACAACAAACAACAAACAACAAACAACAAACAACAAACAACAAACAACAAACAACAAACAAATTTATTGCCATAACCCATCGTGTCAAGCCTTTTTTGCGCGAATTTTACTCTTTTATAGAAAAAACAGAAAAAATAGAAAAAACAGAAAAAATAGAAAAAATAGGAAAAAA
>JAITHF010000136.1 GCA_031280115.1 Spirochaetaceae bacterium
TGTAACTGAACCGGTCGAGTTCAGCTGGAAAGACCGCAATCAAGTCATGGGCGCGATGGTCATACCCGACGCTGACGAAGTGGTGTTCGGAGCGCTCTGCATGGAAGCTCTGGACCTCATGGCCGATCCGGTAGACGAGCGCCTGAAAGGCCGCCACGGCGATAAGGCCGTCTATAAAGTAAAATAGCCGTAACAGAGGCGGGGGCTTGCTATTACCCGCGGGAGAACGCATAGTGGCAGTATGCGAATAATCTGTTTGTGGTGCCTTGCGACGCTTCTGTCCTGTTCCCGTACTGAGCCGCGTATTCCCTACGGCGTTATGAAATTGGTGTACTATCAGGAACAAAGCCGGCAGGAAGAGCGGTTTTCTTTCTTTGTTCTGGCGGAAGACGACGACGGGATTGAAAACCTTGAGGCCCTTTCCCTGTATCACGATCGGGAGGGGCTGTGCTGGGCGCTTTCCGCCGAAGACTGGATAGCCCTGGAAGAAGACGAGAAAACATGGATAGGAAGCCGCGCTATCGCCATGCCGGGAAGCGAAACCCTGCCCAGAGGGCAGTATCGGGCGGTGCTGGAGAATAAGGGCGGGGAAAAAACCGCCCGGACTATAACGTTTGACGCCCCTGAAACCCCCCGCTACCCCTTTCCGGCGTTCACCCTTGAGGGCAGGCGCTATACTGTCGAGTCCGGCTATCCTGAGCATTTTTTTCTCTGTTACAATCAGGCCGGGGCCCTTGTGCAGACCTTATGGCTTGAGGCCCTTGAAGGGGACTTGCGGAACCTTAACCTTTCGTCCGAGGCCAAAACCCTGGCCCTGTGGGCTGAGGATGAGGAGTACCAGACCGCCGCGCTCACGGACATCCAGATTATACCATAAAATGCGGGGCATAAGGGCGAAAAGAGAAAAGATGGAAAAGATGGAAAAGATGGAAAAGATGGAAAAGATAGAAAAAACAGAAAAGATAAAAAGAATAAAAAGTTATGCGCCCCGGGGCGGGCGGATGAGCCCGGCCCAGCGGCGTTCTTACGACGCGCTTTTTCCCCGATACGGCATTGCCTTTGACCCGCAGCAGCCCGTCAGCCTTGACCCGCTGGTGATCGAGATAGGTTTCGGCATGGGCGCGGCCACCGCGGAGATTGCCCTCAGCAATCCGGCGGTCAATTATCTGGGCATTGAGGTCTACCGCTGCGGCATAGGCCGGCTCCTCTGGGAAATCGAGCGCATGGGCCTTGAAAATATCCGTATCATCGAACATGACGGGGTAGAAGTGCTGGAAACTATGATAGCCGACCGCTCGGTTGAGGGCTTTCATCTTTTTTTCCCGGACCCCTGGCCCAAGAAGCGGCACCGCAAGCGCCGGCTCGTAAGCCGCCCCTTCACGGATACCCTTGCCGCCAAACTCAAGGCCGGCGGCTATCTTTATATGGTTACTGACTGGGAGGATTACGCCCAATCGGCGCTGCGGGAGCTTTCGGCAGCCCCGGGCCTTGCCAATGCCTACGATGATTTCGCGCCGCCCCAGGCATGGAGGCCCTGTACCGCCTTCGAGCAGAAGGCAAGAGCCCAGAACCGCCCTGTCTGGGAACTGTTTTTCCAGTCAAAAATTCTTTTATCATAAAGGAGCATATATGAACCTGTTTTTAAGCCTTTGGCACTGCATGGCCTCCGCCGCTGCCGGCGCGGCGGCGGCTTTGGCGATTGCAGGGGGGCTGGCGGTGATTTTCGGCGCAGTATTCTTTTCTGTCTTTAAAATAAAAAAGATACATCCTGATCTGGCTATACTGGCCTCAACGGTTATAAGCTGTTTCGCGATGATTCCGGTTATTTCCGCGTTTAATAACTTGGTGAGACTCAAGGCTGAAGGCGCGGCCATTGATGCGGGAAAAGCGCAGATAAGCGCCCAGGCAGCCGAGGTTGAGCGGTTAAAGGCGGAAGCCCGCGTAAAATCCCTTGAGCGGGAGAAGCTGGAACAGGAAATCGCCATGGCCAAACAGTCTATTGAGCTTGAGGCGCTGGATGACGCGGTTAAACTGCTGGAGAACGCGCGGCTCAGCTTGCGGAGCTTTGAGAAAATACTGGAAGTGGCGCTCCTGCAAACTGATTTAAACCAGACTGCCGTAAGAAAAGAGCCGCTCAATCCGGTGCAGGGCGGCTTGGGCTTACGGGCGTCCTATTATCAGGACGAGGCGCTTGTGGTGATTACCCATGATATTACCGCCAAGTTCGGGGTTGACCTTAACGCGGTGAAGATAGCCAAGCTGGATGAAGACACGGTGGTTGTCTCCGGCATCCGCCCGAAACTTATCGGAACCTCGAAAAACATCTCAAACGTGATCTTGAAGGAATACCGGCGGCTTAACTATAAGGGAGGCGTGCTGGACAGTGTGGACGCGAAATACGACAGCCAGTCGAGAGAGCGCGTGGACCGTCTGGCCCAGCGCTATCAAACCGAATTCCAGCGGAAATTAAGCGGCGGCCTTGAGCTTGAGTTTATGAACAGCGCGGTGGCGCAGCTTGCGGAGAACTTTATAAAGGTTATGTTCGCGCCGCTCTACCAGAATATCAGATTTACCGATGCCGGCGAGTCAGAGGGCCTGCCCCTTGCGGAATACCTGGAAAAGGAACTAACCGCTGTCCATGACCGGAAAAATGAACTTGCCGCCCTTTCCCCTTCTGATTCTGAGGCTGCGGCGGCTCAAATCCGCGCCGCCATGCCTTGAGCCGCTCGAACACCAGCCGCGCGCTGCTCTGCCCCCAACCCCCAGAGAGGCATCCTGGGGCGCGTTACAGGTAAAAGCGGATGCCGAGGCTTCCGAGAATACCCACAGAGACCGGGTATTCTGCCGTATTTATCTGAGAGAAATCCCGCCCCTCTCCTGAATTGGGGGCTATGTTCCGGTCTATGTCGGTGTAGTACGAATACACCACGCCGAACTCGGCGGTAAAGCGCACAGGTATCTTAAAGCGCGCCCGGTACTCCGCGCCTATCCTGAAGATGTGCTGCCACTGGTACGCCCCGTCCCGCAGAAAGAACTTTTTAAGCACGTCTTTCTCGCTGCGCCCGTTTGGATCAAGCTCGGATAAGAAAGAACTGCCGTCCACAGCCCGGGACCCGTGGGACGCGCCGTGCCTTACCATCTGGTACTGGAAATGGGCGGACACGTTCAGCGTGGGAACCGCCTCAAGGCGCAGCAGTATCTCGTCTGAATTGGGCGGCAGGTAATACCCAAGCCCCTCGCCGTTATTGATATACGCCGTCTCCATGGGCATAGGCTCCCCGTCGTATTCGTCATTGTACCAGGGCACGAAAATCCGCGTGTGGGTGTAGCAGTAGGGCTCGATTTTCGTGTAGCTCAGCATAACCGACCCGAACGGAATCCAGGGGAGCAGGGCTTTCGCGCCGAACTGGAAGGCGTACATATTCCGGTCAAGGTTGGGGAAGTCCCGCTGTATCACGGTTTTGGGGCTGATTTCATCGGCAAAGAACGAGGCCCAGAGCCGCCCTATCCCCGGGTACTGGCCTTGGACATTGAGGAAAAAGCCCATGTTATCAAAGTCCCCTATACTGTCCTGATAGAGAAAATTGATGTTCACCGGAAAGAGGTAGCCCAGCTCGAAGCGTTTCGCCCACACCGCGCTTGTTCCGAGGCTCACATGGATATAATCCTTGAAGTTAAGCTCAAGCTGCTCGATAGAATAGGCGTTCTGGCTTGTCCAGGCGGACTCTTTTAAGCCGTTCTCGTTAAAGTATTCCAAGATTCCCGTAAGGGTGGAGAAATGAAACCACTTAGCAGGCTTAAAAGTCATCTCAAAGGCTAAAAACGGCTGGGCCGCGCTGTTTAAGACAAGGCTCCTGCCTTCGGCCATGCTTCCCCATTCCCGCCGGGTCCTGCCGAAGCGGAGGGACAGGGCGTCCCCGAAGAACGAGCCTGACAGTTCAGAGATGATCATAGGGCCCAGGCTCAGCTCGTTAGGCCAGTTATTCAGGCCCTCAGATGATATATCAAGCGGGGACACCACAAAGCCGTCCCAGGTCTTCCGGTAGCTGTAGGGGAAAAACGCAAGAGGGCCGCTGTAGACGGTGATGATACGGTTTATGTACCCTTCCCTGGCGTACCCGTCGTATCCCTCGTCTCCGGCGGCGGGAAACCCTTCGTAATAGGTGTTATACGTCCCAAGCCGGGCCCGGGGGGCGCGGGTAATGCCTCCGAGAAGGTGGAAGCCGTAGGAGAGGGCGCTGCCTATATCGCCGTCAGTGTACAGGTGGATTACGTTGTCCGTCCCCCACACGCCGTCTTCAGTGTCCGTGTAATAGCCGGCTGAAAAGCCCAGTTTGAGCCCTGCCCCGATGTCCCCTGCGAAGCGGATGCTGGTTTTGGGGATGGTTGTGCTGAAATAAAAGGCGCCCCGCTGCAAGTCAAGGCCCTGGGCCTTCGGCTTGTGCGCTTCGTAGGCTTCAAGGAGGACAGCCTGTTCCGCCGGGGAAAGCCGTTCCGCTCCGGTGAAGAGTATGGCCTCTAAGGCGGTGAAGATAACCTGTTGGGAATAGGGCTTCGCCTTGGGCAGGGTCCCAAGGATCCCCCGTATCTGGGCGTGCTCAAGGAGGTAATATACCGGATTATCCAGGGGGATAGAGACATGGGATTGGGCGTTAAGCCCCGGCCCCAAGGCGAGAAACAGCAAGGCCCAAGCAGTTTTCAACTCGTGGGCGGGTCCTTTTTGATACCACATACTGTACCAGTATAGCGCTGAAATCAGAAAAGAGCCACTGCTTAGCGCGGCCTCAGCTCACGGCGGTTTCCAGGGCGATCTCCATCATGCGGGTAAACGCGGTCTCCCGTTCCTCCGAACTGGTGGTTTCGCCGGTGATAAGGCTGTCCGAGATAGTAAGGAGCGCTAAGGCTTCCCGCCGGTATTTATTGGCAAGGGTATAGAGCTCGGCGGTTTCCATTTCCACCGCGAGGCACCCGAAGGATGCCCACAATTTCCAGTCATCCGGGTATTCGCCGTAGAACATATCTGAGGACACGACGGTCCCGACCTTGGGGTCCCAGCCTTTGGCGCGGGCGGTTTCAAAGGCGGTTTTAAGGAGGTTGAACGAGGCCGCAGGGGCGAAGGAGCGCCCTTTGAACCTGACATGGTTTGCCCCTGAGTCCGTGCTGGCTGCGGAGGCGAGCACCACGTCCCGCAGGCGGGCGTCTTCTTGGATAGAACCGGCGGTTCCGATACGGATTGCCCGGCGCACGGCGTATTCCCGAAACAGTTCGTTTACATAGATCGAGATAGAGGGGATGCCCATGCCTGTTCCCTGGACCGACACGGGTTTTCCTTTATAAAGGCCGGTAAACCCCAGCATATTTCTTATGGCGTTATACTGGACGGGTTTTTCGAGAAATGTTTCTGCGATGAACTTTGCTCTAAGCGGGTCTCCGGGCAGGAGGATTGCCTCAGCAATTTCGCCTGATTTGGCTCCGATATGTAATGACATAGGTTCTCCTTGGGCGCTGCGCGCCCTTACTCATTTATTTTAACCTGCCCCCTGGGGGTGATTCAACCCCCTGCGGGCAGCCGAAGGCTGTTTCAGGTGCTTCTCGCGGTGAGCGGGTCTGCAATTTTAGTCACAACCCTCACGCGGGGCCTCAGCGGAATTTGCAAGCGAAAGGGCGCGAGGCATGAAGCCCCCTGCGGGGGATTCACGTGCTTCTTGTGATGAGAGGGTTTGTGGGTTTAGTCACAACCCAGAAGCAGCGCCTCAGCGGAATTCGATAACGCACGGGCGCAACGCATGAAGCCTTTATGGGGGGCTTGGGGGGTCTATGACCCCCCATAAATTCTTCAAAGAGGCGCGAAAGCGCCGATAAATCATTATACTATAATGATTTGTCTAGGGACAGGGCAGCGTATTTCGTGTACAGAATGACGTATTCCGTGTACAGAATGACTTGTTCCGTACACAGAATGACCTATTCCGTGTACAGAATAACCTATTCCGTGTACAGAATAACCTATTCCGTGTACAGAATGACTCATTCCGTGTACAGAATGACTTATTCTGTGTACAGAATGACTTATTCTGTGTACAGAATGACTTATT
>JAITHF010000142.1 GCA_031280115.1 Spirochaetaceae bacterium
GTTAAAAAGCCGCCGCAGCTCGGACATGGCCTGGGATTCTATCTCGGCATAGGTCATTAAACGCCGTTCCGCCGCGAAACCAAGCCCTGAGTCCCTTGAGATCTCCCGCGCCCCGGCGTTGCTGGTCATAATAATCACTGTATTGCGGAAACTCACCGTATGCCCCAGATTGTCCCGCAGTTCCCCTTCTTCAAGCACCTGAAGGAGCAGGTTGAACACGTCCCGGTGGGCTTTCTCAATCTCGTCGAACAGGATAACCCGATAGGGGCTTTTACGGATGCGCTCGGTCAAGAGGCCGCCTTCGTCATAGCCTATGTACCCCGGCGGCGCTCCCACCAGACGGGAGGCGTTATGTTTCTCCATGAAGTCTGACATATCGATCCTCACCAGGGACTCTTCGGTTCCGAAGAGGTACGCGGCAAGGCGCTTTGCAAGGAGGGTCTTGCCCACGCCGGTAGGCCCCAGAAAGATGAATGAGCCCAGGGGCCGCTTGAAAGAACCGATGCCGGCCCTGGACCGGCGGACTGACGAGGCGATTTTCTGCACCGCGTCATCCTGGCCGATAACCCAGCGGCAAAGCTCGTCCTCGATTTTAAGGAGCCTGCGGGACTCTTGTTCTGCAAGGTGGAGCAGCGGGATGCCGGTGATTTCAGAGACGACCCGCCGGATGTCCTCCTCGTCCACCAGGGTGCGCTCGCAGCCCGCCACCCGTTCCCAGGCAAGGCGCACCGCGTCAAGCCGGTTACGCAGGTTCCGCACTCTGTCCCGCAGTTCTGCGGCGCGCTCGTAATCCTGAGAGGAAACCATAGCGCCTTTTTCTTGAATAAGGTGCAGTATCTCCACCTCGATACTGGAAATCTCCGGCGGCAGCACCCCGAACTCGAGCTTCCGCATGGCGCCGGCCTCGTCCAAAAGGTCAATGGCTTTATCAGGCATGAACTTATCGGTGATATACCGCTGGGCGAGTTTTGCCGCGGCCTGTATCGCGGCGGGGGTATAGGTTACGCGGTGGTATTCTTCGTAATGCTTCTGGATGCCCCGCAAAATATCGGCGGTCTCCTCGAAAGAAGGCTCCCCGACCTGCACCGCCTGAAACCGGCGGTCCAGGGCCGCGTCTTTTTCAAAATGTTTCCGGTATTCCGCGGCGGTGGTGGCGCCTATGCACTGGATTTCCCCGCGGGAAAGGCTTGGCTTAAACATATTGGCCGCGTCGATGGTTCCTTCGGCGCCGCCGGCGCCGATAATCGTGTGAATCTCGTCGATAAAAAGGATAACGTTGCCGGCCTGTATGATTTCTTTCATTATTTTTTTTATCCGGTCCTCGAATTCCCCGCGGTATTTGGTGCCGGCCACCACTGAACCCAAATCAAGCGAGAGCACCCGCTTTCCCGCAAGCGGCTCCGGCGCCTTTTCGCCGGCAAGAAGCTGGGCAAGCCCCTCCACGATGGCGGTCTTCCCCACCCCGGGCTCCCCCCCCAGAATAGGGTTGTTCTTGCCCCGCCGGGCCAGTATCCGCACTGACCGCTCGATTTCCCCCCGCCGCCCCACCACCGGATCGAGCTTCCCGGCCTGCGCGAGGGCCGTAAGGTCCCGGGAATACTCGTCCAAAATCGGCGTCAGAACCGGATACGCCGGCGAGGACTTGACCCGCACCGTAGGGCGGGAGGTTTTGCCGGCCCGGGCGTCGGCTGCCCGGGAGAGATACTCTTCGGATGAGACATACACCTCTTCCTCCAGATTGGAAACGTCGAAGAACGTGGTCTGCACCACCACGCGGAACATCTCCGGGTCCACGGCCCTGCCGTCAAGATAGTTCTGCACAAACGAATCTTTTTCCCGCATGGCTGCAAGCAGGATATGTTCGGTTCCGATATATTCGTTCCCCATACCCCGGGCCTCGTCATTGGCGGCCTCCAGCATCCGCTCAGAGCGCTTTGAAAGGGGGATATTCTCGTAGAGGATAGATCCTCCTGCGTGGATAAGGGCGCTCTCAAGGGCGCGCCTAAAGTCCTCAAGGTCGATCCTGAGAAACTGGAGGGCTTTATAGGCGGTTCCCCCGCCGTCTTTAAGGAGGGCGATGACCACAATCTCCGGCGTGATCTCTCCTGCGTTGACGCGGCGCCCCGCTTCCTGACTATCGACAGCCAATATCCGGCGTGCCCGCTGATTTAAACCTTTTAGCACCTCTCGCTCCTCGCGCCTAGTTTCTCATTAAGTCATGGGTTCCTAATATCCGGTCCCCCGCGCTGATTCCGGCGCGGCTGAACCAGGACTGGGGAACTTCCAAAGCAAAACGCGCCGAACGGCTCGATTGTACCGGCGCCAGATTAAACGGTTCCATATCGCGGGTCTCAAGAATAACCCCGTCAGCGGAGATAAACGCAATAGAAAGGGGGATAGACGTATTTTTCATCCAGAACGAAAGTATCCTGTCCCGCTCAAACACAAAGAGCATCCCCGCGCCGTCGGCAAGGCTCCGGCGGTACATAAGGCCCTGCTCGTGCTGTTCCGGCTCCCGGGCTACCTCAACATCCAGGGTTACCTGCTTGCGCGCGGCGGTCTCGATGACAAGCGCGGCCTTTTTGAACCGCGCCCCCTGGGGCATACAGTTTATAGAAGTAACACAAAGGCACAGGAGGACGCTTGCGCGGCGCAGGAGGCGGTTCCTAGAACCCATGCAGAAAGTCCTCCCGTATCTCCGCTTCTTTTGATTTTTCCGCGCCTGACTGTTCTCTCAGCTCATTAAACACCTGCATATCGATATATTTGACCGTAAGGGGGCGCTCAACGGCAATCCGGGTCTCCGCGCTTTCCCACACCGCCTGTTTTGGGTCAAGAAACGCCGGGTCCCCGTATTTTTTCACAAACGCGGTAAATACCGAGTAGTAATCCACCAGCGCAGTATTCATCGTAAAGGCCATAACAAAGACCGCGCCGGACCGGAGCTGGAAAAAAGCCCGTTTAATAAAAGAAAAGCCGGCGGTTTCGACCAGATTCTGTTCCCGGGCCGGAAGAAAGGACACGTCCCTATCCCCGCGGAACCGGAAAAGCTCATCCTGCGACAGGGCGTCTTTAAGTTCGTCAAGGCTCATCCCCAGGGAAAGCCCCCGGTAGGTACGGGGAAGGGCCTGGGCTTCTTTTTCGTTCGGCGCGCTTTGGGATGTATCGGCCTGGGCGTCCGCGGTTCCGGCGCCGGCCGCAAGGATGGCCAGCAAAATAACAAGATGACCTGGGTGATTCATATACGTCTTCACTGCTCCTATACGGTTAAGTATACTGCTTTTGATACTATCGGTAAAGAAGGCTAAATAATCAAGCAGCGCCCCCTGCGGGGGATTCACGTGCTTCTTGTTGCGATAGGGTTTGCACGTTTAGTCACAACCCTGAAGGATGCGCCTCAGCGAACTTCGCAAACGGACGGGCGCAGCGCAGGCAGCCTTTAGGGGTGGTTTGGAGGGTCTATGACCCTCCAAATTCTCTTAAAAAGCGCAAGCGAAGCGCAGCGCGTAAAAAAGCCCCCAAAAAGCCTGCACAGGGCGCGGGAGGGGCAGGCTCAACAGGCAGGCCGGAACATACAGCACCATCCCGCAG
>JAITHF010000211.1 GCA_031280115.1 Spirochaetaceae bacterium
GCCTTTGCCAGCGCGGAAAGTTCCCGGGCCGCCTCAAGCTCGCTCACGCCTTGTTCCAAAGAAAGGGAGGGGAAACGGAGGGGTTTGGGAAGATCGTCAAACAGGGCTTCGAGAGAAGAAAGCCCCAGGGCCCCAAGCATCGCGTCCCGCTGGGAAGGGGTTATAGGGATGTACGGCACGCTGCTAGTTCTCCGGCTCCAGGGTCTTCTCGTAATCCCCGGCGCTGAGCAGGGCGTTCCACGCTTCCTCGCTGCCGCCTGAAATGCGGGCTATCCAGCCTTCGCCGTAACAGTCTTGGTTGATAATTTCAGGGTTGCCCTCCAGCCGCTCGTTGACGGCGCTGATTGTGCCGCCTATAGGCAGGTAAAGGTCTGCGGCGGCTTTAACTGATTCCACCACCGCGAAGGCTTCTTTTGCTTTGAACAGGGCCCCCACTTTGGGAAGGTCTATAAAGACAATATCCCCAAGGCTGTGCTGGGCGTGGTCTGAGATGCCGACTAAGAACGCCTCTCCGTCTTTTCGAATCCACTCATGGGACTCAGCGTAACGCGCATTAACATCAAATTGCATAAAAAACTGCGGCAGCGCCCCGGCTTCCCACCTTGAGGGACGTCCGGGAAAACCGCCTTCGGGTTTAACCCGACCTCCTTGAACTAAAATATAAAATACCGCCCGTCTTTCCGGGCTGTCTTTTCACCTGCTGTTCCATCTTGAGATTAGACCGGTTTCCTCCGGTACGCCGGCGTGTATAAGGGGCGTTTTACCACCGCCGCTTCCTTGGGGTTTCCCCGAATAAGGACTGAAAGTTTTGTATTAAGCGCGGCATATTCCGGCGGCACAAAGGCGTTGGCCGAATAGGTTCCCGCAGTGGGGCAGAACATACCGGCTACGCACCGCCCTATTTCTTCGCCGCTTTCGTTCAGTACCAGGTAGCCTTCGCGGGGAACCCCGCCGCTTACGTTGAGGGTTGCCAGAATTCGAGAGAGCCCCCGGCTTTTCTGGGCTTCCAGCGCGGCTTTTCCCTTGAAGTCTTTGCTGAAATCGCAGGCCCAGGAAAGCCGCGCCTCAAGGGGGGTAATCCCGGGGGATATTTCATGGCCGTGGAGGGGCATCCCTGCCTCAAAGCGCAGGGAATCCCGCGCCGCGAGCCCTACAGGGCCCAGCTCGATCCCCGCATCCTTGGCGCCTGAAATAAGCAGTTCCCAAAGTTCAAGGGATTCCATAGGATCATAAAAGATTTCCACCCCGTCTTCGCCGGTATAGCCGGTTCTTCCGTATACAACCGGCACGCCCGCCAGCCTTGCTACATCCATATTTCCTCTGGGGATGGGGGAAGCCGGGCCTTCTAAAAGAGAGGCAAGGAGTTCCATTGCCCTTGGGCCCTGCACGGCGATCATATAAGTAATATCCGAGACATCTTCCACTGAAACCGACTCAGGCAGGTGCGCCCTGAAATGAGCCGTATCGGTTTCACGGTTTCCCGCGTTTACCACCACAAACCATGCGTCTTCTTTGGTGTCAGTTCCTGAATAGGCGGAGCGGTAGATAAAGATATCATCAATGACCCCGCCTTGGTCGTTTAAAAGGAGGCTGTAGCGTGATTCATTCGGCTTCATATCAAGAATACGGTTAGAAACAATAGCTGACAGGGCTTGGCTCGCCCCTTTCCCAGAGATAATCACCTGACCCATGTGGTCTATATCGAAGATCCCCGCCGAGCGGCGGCACAGCCGGTGTTCTTCTACAGCTCCGGTCGGATACTGGATAGGCATATCAAAACCCGCGAACGGGGCAAACCGTGCCCCGGCGGCTTCATGCCATGAATGAAGTAAGGTTGTTTTCATAGAGCCTGTGGCGTGGAAACCGAGCGTCCTCTGAAACAAAACGCCCAAAGCCGCGCCCGCCCTCCCCTCTTGTAAAATAACGCCTGTGTATCCAAGCGGCCAAGCGTGTGTACACGTATGCGGAACCCTCGCGGTACGGCAAAGGCCATACAATTCCGCTTCCGGTTCTCTGTCAGCATACAAGAATTCAAAGCCTCCTGTCAACCCCCTGCGGGGGATTCAGGTGCTTCTCGCGGCGAGCGGGTTCGTAAGTTTAGTCACAACCCAGAAGTTGCGCCTCAGCGGACTTCGATGGCGTTAGTAGCGCGGCGCAGGAAGCCTTTAGGGGTGGCGTGGAGGGTCTATGACCCTCCACATCTCTTAAGAGAGGCGCGAAAGCGCCGATAATTTTTAGTATAATAACAGAGCGCGGCAGGAAAACCGGTTTTCTTGTAGTCAAGAAAAGTTTTTTTGTAGTCAAGAAAAAGTTCTTTGCAGTCAAGAAAAACTATCCTGTCCCCAGATAAATCATTATTATATAATGAATTATCGGCGCTGTGCGCCTCTTTAAGAGAATTTGGAGGGTCATAGACCCTCCAAACCACCCCTAAAGGCGTCATGCTTCGCGCCCGTGCGCCGTCGAAGCGCGGTGAGGCCCCGCTTCGGGGTTGTGACTAAAATTGCAAACCCGCTCACCGCGAGAAGCACCTGAATCCCCCGCAGGGGGCGAATTCCGCTGAGGCGCCGCTTCTGGGTTGTGACTAAAATTGCAAACCCGCTCACCGCAAGAAGCATCTGAAACCCCCGCAGGGGGCGCAGGGGGTTGACGGGTGGGGAAAGGGTGGTATACTGATACTACACGAATACCTGTATTGGGAGTATGTATGCAGTCAATCTTTGTCGATGATGCGAAATGCCTGGGGTGTAAAACCTGCGAACTTGCCTGCGCCGCAGCCCACACGCCGTCAAAAAACCTCTTTGCCGCCCTTGCCGCCAACGAAACGGCCCAAGCCCGAATATATGTGGAAAGCGCCGGAGCAGGCGCCTTCCCCCTCCAGTGCCGCCACTGCGCCGAAGCCCAGTGCGCCAAAGCCTGCGTAACCGGCGCCCTCTGGGAACATCCTGAAACCGGCGCCGTCAAGTACGCGGAAGAAAAATGCCTGGGCTGCCTTATGTGCGTTACAGCCTGCCCCTTCGGGGTATGCGCTGAGGCGCAAAACAAAAAAATTGCCAAATGCGACCTCTGCGCCGGCCTTCCCCAAGGCCCTGCCTGCGTAGAAGCCTGCCCCACCGGGGCGGTGCGCTTCGGGTCCGCTGGTTCGTTTGCCAAAAAGCGGCGGCAGGAGTATCTTGTACAGCTTGAACGTGAAAAAGAACGCGCATGAACGCGCGGAATTACCGCATAAGGAGTAATGAATATGACTTGTGGCGATTGCCCGGCGCTTTCAGGCGCCGGAAAAAACGGGGAACCCTGTTCGATTGATCCGGCAGTAAACGAACTGCTTAAAAAGGCGGCTCAGGAACAGGTCCCCACTGCTTGGGACCGCTATGAACAGCAGCGCCCGCTCTGCGGGTTTGGGGAACTGGGCGTCTGCTGCCGGAACTGCCTGCAAGGGCCCTGCCGTATCAACCCCTTCGGGGAGCCTCAAGCGGGCGTTTGCGGCGCTGACGCGGACCTTATCGTG
>JAITHF010000034.1 GCA_031280115.1 Spirochaetaceae bacterium
TTTGTTTAAGTCGCTTTGCAGTTTAACTTCCCAGACATCCAGCTTTTTCTTAATGGTTTCGGCTTCGTAGCTTTCCCCCAAGATAATGTGCAGGCGGCGCAAGGCGTTCATAAAGTTAAGGCTCATTTGAAAATCGTTTATATGATCGGTGGACTGCTCATAGCGCTCCCGGTACCGGTCTGCCGCGTCGTTAAGGAGCTTCTTCACGAGCCGCAAATGGTAGACGGTAGGTTCGTAGTTTATAGAGCGGGGGTCTGTATTCGCGTTTATATTTTTTAAATCCAAGATATTTTTGGTTATTGCCGCGAACCGCCCTTCGACTTCCACAAAAGACCACTTCCATTTTGAGTTTTCCCGGAAAGAATTTTCAAAAAGCTGTATGGTTAACCCCATTTTCCGGACCAG
The DNA here is from genome assembly GCA_031280115.1 of Spirochaetaceae bacterium. Lineage (GTDB taxonomy): Bacteria > Spirochaetota > Spirochaetia > Treponematales > Breznakiellaceae > JAITHW01. The sequence continues at coordinate 406 of JAITHF010000034.1, forward strand.
GCGATACCGTTCCGCAGAATTGACCGTGTCCAGCGCTGAAACCCGTTCTTCATAGTCCGAGAAAGGCGCGTCCACATAGCCTGATACCAGTTCTTCAAGGTACCCAAGACCTTTATTGATGGATTTTCTTGCTTCTCCAAGGGCGTCTTCGTTATTTTTTTTCAAAATAGCCTGTGAAACCGTATTCAGAATAATATGATACGAGGTAAGATTAAACATCCCGTCAGCAAGATTAAGGCGCTTTGTTACCGCGTTTTCAGGGTTCTGCTGTATTTCCTGCAAGGTCTGTTTTTCCCATTTCAAGATCCGGTCTATCGCCGCCTTATGGGTTTTTATCTTTTCTAAATACTGGGAACGCACTCCGTCAGAGTCTTTAGCCATGATTTCTTCTTCCTTACTTTCATATTTTATTTTACTTTTATATTTTCATGCTTATGTGCTATGTATGTTCATAACATAACCTTCTTAATACGTTTAATGATACGTTATGTACCCTCGGCAGGTACTTCTTAATGTATGCGCCTTATAGAGTTCCCCCTGTTCTCGCTAATAATACGTCCGCATGGGCAAGCGCCGCGTCTCCTGCGCCGCCTGAAAGCAGGCGGGCTATCTCCTGCCGCCGCTCTTCACCGCGCACTATCGTGATGTTGGTTATGGTCCGGCCTGCTTCGCTCTTTTTCTCAACCTTAAAATGATTATCGGCACGAACCGCGATACTGGCAAGATGGGTAACGCAGAAAATTTGTTTGATTTTTCAAATTTTTGCAAGATATTCGCCAATAGGCAGCGCAACTTCCCCGCCAATACCCGTATCTATCTCGTCAAAAACCAGCGTTTCTAAGGTATCTTCAGAGGAAAGCACGGTTTTTATAGCCAGCATAACCCGTGAAAGCTCTCCGCCTGAGGCAATGCGGGCAAGCGGTTTCAAGGGTTCGCCGCTATTGGCGGAAATAAGGAACTCTACTTCATCAGAACCCCAAGGGCCGAAGGTTTCTTTTTCGGTAATCTGGGCCGTAAAACACGCCTGGGCCATTCCCAGACGGCAGAGAATCCCGCTTACCTGCTCTCCCAGCACCGCTGCCGCGCCTGCGCGTTTGGCGCTTATGCCCCGGGACCGCCGGCACAGCTCCGCCTCAAGGGAGGCGGTTTCCGCCCTGAGCGCTTCTTGATTCTCTTCGGCCCCCGCAATCGCGTCGATTTCTTTTTCCGCCCTGTTTTTATAGGACTCCACCGCGTCTTCATCAGCGCCGTACTTCTTTTTGAGCCGGTACAGTCCGGCAAGCCGTTCCTCCACGGCTTCAAGCCGCCGGGGGTCATAGGCGAGCTTGCCGTGGTAAACCCGCAGTTCACCGCTTATGTCTTCAGCCTCGTAATAAAGGCTTTCAAGACGCTTGAAGAGGGGCGCCATGTTCGGGTCAATGGCCGCGGCGGTTTCCAAAAGGGAAGCGGCTTTGCGGGCAAGGCTGAGAACCGAAACTTCCTGTTCAAAAAAGGCCGCGGCCCCTGCGCCCACCTGGGCCGCCAGTTTCTGAAAATTCCTGAGTTTCCGCGCTTCCTGCTCCAGAGCCTCAGTTTCCCCGCTTTTGAGCGCGAAGCCGGCGATCTCTTCCACCGCATAACGCAGGAACTCAAGCCGCGCCGCCCGGTCCTGATCCAAAGCGCGCGCGTCCTCGATGCGTTTCTTTTTGTCCGCAAGTTCACGAAACAGCCTGTTGAACGACCGGACATCTTCCTCAATGCCGGCGAAATTATCCAGATACTTTCGATGGATTTCTTTTTTAAGCAGGGACTCATGGCTGTGCTGGCCGTGGAGGTCAAAGAGGAACCCCATAAACTCCCCAAGGTCCGCACGGGTTACCGGAGCGTTCTGCATATAAATAGCCCCTCTGCCTGAGCGCTTTATCACGCGCCGTACTATGAGTCTGTGGTCTTCAAGATTGATGCCCCGCGCGTGAAGCCAGTCTCGGGCGTCCTGATTTTTCCTGCCCACTGCAATGACCGCCGAAACGCTTGCTTCGCCGGCGCCGGTCCGTATTACCTGAGGGTCTGTCTTTGCCCCCATAAGGAACCCCAAGGCTCCCACGATAATGGACTTTCCCGCGCCGGTCTCGCCGGTGAGGATGTTAAAGCCCTGGTTGAACCACAGAGAAAAGCCGTCTATGAGGGCGTAGTTCTGGAGGGAAAGCTCTTCAAGCATCGGGGCCGCCTGACCATGAGAGTTTAGTGCGGAGGGCTTTGTAGAACACGATACGGTCGGAGGCGATGAGGCGGGCGTCAAAAGCCGCCTGTTTAATATACACCCGGTCCCCCGGCTCAAGCGGCTCGGTTACTTGTCCATCCAATGTCAAAAGCACCCCGCTGCGCTGTTCCGGCTCTACCTCCACCACCACCGCTTCCCGCAGAGGCACCACAATCGGGCGGTTGGAGAGGGTAAACGGGCAGACAGGATTTATAATAAGCGCTTCCATTTCGGGGTCCAGAATAGGACCGCCGGCGGATACTGAATACGCGGTGGAACCGGTGGGGGTTGCCACGATAAGCCCGTCAGACCGGTACTTGCCAAGCCGCATGTACTCGCTTTCCACATGGAGGCGGATTATCTTGGCTATGCCGGACGCGGAGATAACCATATCGTTCAAACATGAACCCTGGGCCGCGATCCGGCTGTCCCGTTCCACGGTTATTTCCAGCATAAGCCGTTTGGATGTCCCGATCTTCCCCTCTGTCCAGAGGTTAAAGACCAGGGCCCATTCGTTTGGGGGAACCGACGCGATAAAGCCCAACGTGCCCAGGTTTATCGGTAAAATAGGCACCCCCAGGGGCGCCATAGAACGCGCCGCGTAGAGAACCGTGCCGTCCCCGCCGAGGCTGAACGCCAGATCATAGGGGCCGGACTCAGGATCAAACGCCGGTTTTCCGCTGAAGGCGCAGGAGCAGGCTTCTATGTTTCTGCGCCCCAGCTCTTTGCGTATCTCGTCAGCCAAAATCTGGGCGTTGGCTTTGTGTAGATTTATAAAGAGCAGCGCTCTTTTGACTTCAGCCATGACCATCCTTTTCATGTACTTCTTGTTATGCAGGCGCCTCCTTTTTCAGGCGTCTTAATGGTAATGGTATCGGAACAAGTTTCAAGCCTCTGCCGTTAGGCATGGGGTAACTGACAGCCGGAGAAGAGGCTCCTGTTTTCATGTCAAACCGCGCTCTTTATCGGAGATTAGCGATTTTCTGTAGTTCTTTGGGATTAAAGAGGTCTCGTATACTCAAAATAATAAGATAACCGCGTTCCTGACGAACCACTCCCTGAATATATTCGGATCCTATGCCGCTTACCATTTGAGGAGGCGGCTGGACATCTTCTTGTTCTATGCTTACCACTCGGGAAACTCTGTCGATTATTATACCTAGTTTCATGCCGTCAATATCCAGAATAATAAAGCCGGACAGGAGCTCGTCTTCCTCGGAATTAAGAATTTTTTTGAGATGGAACCGTTTATGGAGGTTAATAATCGGGATTATTTCACTCCGCAGGTTAAAGATGCCTTCCACATAGCTTGGAGCGTTTGGAATACCTCGTATGGTTTGGACGCGGACAATTTCTTTCACGTCCATTATATTGATTCCATATAATTCTTCGCCCAGTTGAAACGTAACCAATTGGTGCTGGTCAGCCATAGTCACTCCCTCTTAAATTTCCCCCGCCCAGGGCGAAGGGCCTGACTTTAATCCTTTTCTTTTTGGCTTCGGAACAGGATTACTCCATAAGACGACGCTCAGACTAATCACGTCATGTTTATAATATAACGAATGAACCCAACATAATCAACGCCCCCGCAAGGGGGCCATTGAAACCCTTGAAGAGGGCGGGTATGCTGTTGGTATGTCGGTAAAATCGAAAATACAGGGGATCCTTAAAGACCTGAAAAAGGGAATCTATGAAAAAGACGCGGCCATCGCCCTGTCCCTCCTCTCGTCTGTTGCCGGAGAAAGCGTCTTTCTTCTCGGGCCCCCGGGAGTCGCCAAAAGCCTCATCGCCCGCAGGCTCAAATACGCCTATAAAGACAGCAGAGCTTTTGAATACCTTATGAGCCAGTTCAGCACCCCTGACGAAATCTTCGGCCCCGTTTCCATCTCCAAACTCAAGGACGAGGATAAGTACGAGCGGGTAACCGAGCATTACCTCCCCGGCGCCTCGGTGGTCTTTCTTGACGAAATCTGGAAAGCCGGCCCGTCCATCCAAAACGCCCTGCTCACGGTCCTTAATGAGCGGGTCTACCGCAACGGGGAGCAGGAGATTCTCCTGCCCATGAAGGCGCTCATCGCCGCGTCTAACGAACTTCCCGCCAAGGGTCAGGGCCTTGAAGCCCTGTGGGACCGGTTTCTCTTGCGAATCCCTGTGGAAAACATCACGGATATGGGGCATTTCAGAGCCATGATCTCGGCGGAGGGCGGGCTTGACACGGATCCGGTGCGGGAAAGGCACAAAATTACCGAACCAGAATACCGGAAGTGGCGGGAGAAGATAAACCGCGTGGCCATTCCCGAAGAGGTCTTTAACCTTATGGCCCTGATTAAAACCCAATACATTCCGGCGCACAACCAGCGGGAGGAGCGCGCCGGCGCGCCGCTTTATATATCAGACCGGCGGTGGAAAAAGATAGCCCGCCTTTTAAGGGCCTCGGCGTTTCTTAACGGGAGGAACGCCGTTGACCTTATGGACTGTTTTCTCATCCGCCACTGCCTCTGGCACGAGAAAGAGGATCAGGCGGCAGCGGCGCGGTTCGTTGAAGAGGCGGCGCGGCAGTACGGATGCGCCGCCGGCTTTGACGCCCAGGGCTTTCGGGAAGAGATCGCCTTGTTCCGGCACGAGATAACCGAGGTTTCCCAGACCGTACAGGACACGAGAGAGGCGGCGCTTAAAATCTTCGGCAAAGCCTACTGCCGGTTCCCGCCTAACCGGTATATCAAGAAGACAGATTTGGCGGAATTTACCAGCGCGGACAAAACCGTAACCCTCTATGAAAAGCGGGATCTTTCCACCGGCTACCTGGGACGGAACCGTCCCCACATGGCCGCAGGCACGTTCAGCATGACTGTTGACGGCGCTGAAAGCGACCTTGAAACCATGTTCGTCCCTGCCGGCAGCGCGGCGGCGCGGACCGGAAACGGGCTGTTCACGGTTATCATTGACAACACAGAACAGCCCCTTGAGACAATCATTGCAGGGAACAGGCGCAGGATAACCAAAAAGCCCCCGCGAAAGACTATTGCCGTCTGGGAAAAACGCGCCGCAGCGCTCATTGACGCGCTTGACCAGTGGAAAGCCGGCATCAAAGCCCAAGAGCGCGCCGGCGGGACGGATAATTTTTTTGTAGAGCCGAAACAAGCGCTGGTGCTCCGGTCCCGCTTCGAGTCAGCGGCACGGGAAATCGAGAATCTGGAGCTTGAGGTTCGGGAAATCCAGTACCGGTACCGGCATATTCAGGACGAGGAAACTATCCTCGCATGAATACCCGCGATAACGGCTCCGGGCCTTTTTTTCCCCATTTTTCCCAATTTCCCCATTTTTCCTATTTTTCCAAGTTTATCAATTTTGGCGCCCTTGGGGACCGCGCCAGCCGCCGGGACCTGGCGCTAGGGCTTTACCGCGCCCTGCATGACGGCTCGCCTCCTGAAACCCTGCCCATGCCAGATGGGTTTACCGCCGCTCTAGGGTATATCCTCTCCCACAGCGGGGTGCGGGAACTCTGCGCGGAGCATACAGATCTGGCAGAGCCTGTGGCGCGGGATATGCTTGATTTTATCAGCGCCGCCAAACGGGAGCTTGACGCGGCGCCGTCGCCTTTTGAGACTGAGGAGGCGCTTATCGAGGAGTGCGCCGCGCTTAAAGCCTCTGATTTCAAGCGGGTCTGGGACGATGCGGCGGCGTTTATACAGGAGCTGTACGACCGCAGCCAGCTTGACACAGGCTTTTACGCCGAGGCGTTTCGGGAGAGTCTGGCGGCCCGGGGCCGCCGGGGCCGGCGGCGGATCGGCTTTGAGGGAGTAAAGGCGCATTTTATCGCGAAGTGGCGGGAACTCCTTGCGGAGAAACAGCGCCAGCGGGAGGAAGCGCTTCTGAAAGCGAGGCGGGACGAGTATTGCCGAAGCCTTTGTACGCGGATTGCTGCTATGCGGGCGCTTGAGGAGCTGTATCCTGACGGGGACGCCGGTTATCTCTGGAAAGCCGGCACGCTCCAGCGGGCGAAATTTGACGCCCTCAGCGCGTACGCGGAACAGCTTAAACGGGACCCCCTTATACGGGCTATTGCCGAGCGTCTGGGGCGGGCGCAAAAATCCGAAACCGAAGCGGAGGAGGTACGGTCCGGCATTGCCGATACTGCGGTGTATGCCAGCAAAGCCGACCTTACCGGCGTACAGGAGAGCGGCGACCTGAGCAGCCTGGTGCCGTCGGAAACGGCGCTCTTGGCGGAAGAGACCTGCCGGCTGCTCTTTTTCAAGAAATTCGCGGAGAAGAAGTTGCAGACTTTCGCGTATAAGCGCGCGTTTGAAGCAGGGGAAAGCCTTGTGAAGGGCTGGCGCCGGAAAGAGACCGCCCGGGGCCCGTTTATTCTGTGTATTGACACCAGCGGTTCCATGCGGGGAACGCCGGAAACCGCGGCAAAGACCCTGTGTTTCGCGCTGCTTAAAATCGCGCTGCGGGAACGCCGCGCCTGCTATCTTATTTCTTTCGCCGTGGGTGCTGAGGCGCTGGACCTGACCGATCTGGTAAACGCCCTTGAAGTTCTTACGGCGTTTCTTTCAGAGAGTTTTTACGGCGGCACCAATCCCATGCCCGCGCTGGATCAGGCGCTGCGAACCCTTGAGGAAAAGGCGTTCAAAAAGGCGGATGTGGTGATGGCGTCCGATTTTATCATGCCTCCTTTGGACGCGCCGACTCGAAGGCGCATACAGGCGGCCAGAGCGGGGGGCACCAAGTTTCACGGCCTTCTTATCGGGGACCCGGACGCCAAGGCTCTCAACCGCCCACTCCTCAAGGACTTCGACACCCTCTGGACCCACCACTGCATCTAACACACGCAGGGGCCGGATTTCTATGAGCGGGCGCTTATAGAGCGCCTCTTTGAGGCAGCGCCGCGCGCTTACCTGAACTCAAAGGCGCGGGCACACGAAGTTATACGCGATACGGCCTTGACATCTTTGATAACGAATATAAAATAATGAAAAAGATAAGGCGGCATCTATGGGCTTACATATTTTGTCATGCGGTATATTCCGTCCTGAATTGGACATTATAATTTCTGAGGTTAAATCTGAGGTTAAACACGATATTATAATCACCTATCTGTCTCCGGGACTGCATAACGATTGCAATAAAATGGAAAAAGAACTCATAGAAAATCTGGATAAAACAAGATCGGCAAAAACATTAGTCCTTTACGGCAGCGGGTGCCATACAAAGATGCCGGCAATTCTTAAAAATTACGGCGCGGTTCTCCCAAGGGAAAAAAATTGTATCGAAATGATGCTCACCCCTGAAATTAAAGCGGAGATGGATAAAACCGGAAATGTAATTTACCTCACAACAGGATGGCTAAAAGCATGGAAGGAGATTTTTTTACACGATAGTGGAATGGGGCCAATGATAGCTGACAAAATTATTTATCTTGATTGCGGAACGAATTCAGTTTCAGATGAAGCTATTATTGAATTCTTTGATTTCGCGAATTTGCCGGTTGAAATAGAAAAAATAACGTTAGATAACTTCAAAAACA
>JAITHF010000068.1 GCA_031280115.1 Spirochaetaceae bacterium
CTGCGGAAGGGCGCAGGCGGAAGGGCGCGGCGTAGGAAGCCTTTAGCGGGGGTTTGGGGGAACTGGTTCCCCCAAAAACTCTTCAAAGAGCCGCGAAACATGAAGCGCCGGTAAAAAAGCCCTCCAAATTCTCTTCAAGAGGCGCAAAGCGCCGATAATCCGTTATATACTAATGATTTATGCGGGGACAGGATAGTTTTTCTTGACTACAAGAAACTTTTTCTTGACTGCAAAATAACTTTTCTTGACTGCAAAATAACTTTTCTTGACTGCAAAATAACTTTTCTTGACTGCAAGAAACATTTTCTTGACTGCAAAAAAACTTTTCTTGACTGCAAGAAAACTTTTCTTGACTGCAAAAAAACTTTTCTTGACTGCAAAAAAACTTTTCTTGACTGCAAAAAAACCGGTTTTTGTACCGCGCTCTGTTGGTATATTAAAAAATTACCGGCGCTTTCGCGCCTCTTAAAGAGAATTTGGAGGGTCATAGACCCTCCAAACCACCCATAAAGGCTTCCTGCGTTGAGCCGCTAACGTTATCAAAGCGCACTGAGGCGCCGCTTCTGGGTTGTGACTAAAATCGCAAACCCTATCGCCGCAGGAAGCACGTGAAACCCCCGCAGGGGGTGAAACAGCCTCCGGGCTGCGCAGGGGGTTGCGGGGGGGGTCTTTTTATAGTATATTAGCGCCTTATGAAACGACGACTCATTACTTCCGCCCTCCCCTATGTCAATAACGTGCCTCATCTGGGTAATCTTATTCAAGTTTTGTCTGCCGACGGGTTTGCGCGGTTCTGCCGGCTTCGGGAATATGACACCCTCTATGTATGCGGCACCGACGAATATGGAACCGCCACGGAAAATAAAGCCGCAGAAGAAGGCGTAAGCCCTCAAGAGCTCTGCGACCGGTATCACGCGCTCCACGCGGATATTTACCGGTGGTTCGCCATTGATTTTGATATATTCGGCAGAACCTCAACCCCTGTCCAAACCGAAATCGTGCAAGACATCTTCAAAAAACTGGACGCAAAGGGCCTTGTCAAGGAGCATACCATCGAACAGCTCCACTGCGCCCGGTGCGGGCGCTTTCTGGCAGACCGGTACGTCCGGGGGGTCTGCCCCCACTGCGGCTACGCCGAAGCCCGGGGGGACCAGTGCGAAATCTGCGGGAAACTCCTTGACCCCACAGACCTCAAAGAGCCTAAGTGCGCCCGCTGCGGCGCGGCGCCGTCGCTTGAATCAACAAAACACCTCTATATCGACCTGCCCCAGATAAAGGGGCCCCTTGAGGCGTGGCTCAAAGACGCGTCGGCCAAGGGCTTTTGGGCGTATAACGCGCTTCAAATGACCCAGGCGTGGATACGCGACGGGCTGCGGGAACGGGCCATTACCCGCGACCTTAAATGGGGTATTCCGGTGCCGAAAACAGGGTACGAAGAGAAGGTTTTCTATGTGTGGTTCGACGCGCCTATCGGCTACATCTCCATTACCGGCAGCCTGGGCGCCCGCACGCAGGCGGGCTGGCGAGCCTTTGTGGACCGGTGGTGGAAAGCGCCGGAAGAGGTGGAGCTCTTTCAGTTTATCGGGAAAGACAATATCCCCTTTCATACGGTTATCTTCCCCTCAAGCCTTTTGGGAACCGGCGAAAAGTGGACCATGCTCCACCACATGTCCAGCACCGAATATCTTAACTATGAGAGCGGCAAGTTCTCCAAGTCAAAAGGGGTGGGCGTGTTCGGCACGGACGCCATGGAAACCGGCATTGCCCCTGACCTGTGGCGGTTCTATATCTTTTATAACCGGCCTGAAAAGGCGGACGCCCTCTTTACCTGGAAAGATTTTCAGGAAAAGGTGAACGGCGAGCTTATCGGCAATCTGGGGAATCTGGTGAACCGGACCCTTTCGTTTGTGGGCCGCTACTACCAAGGCGCCGTACCAAAGCGGAGCGGGAACCCCCGTTTCTGGGAGGAACTGCGCGGGTATGAGGCGCGTATTACCGAGAAACTTGAACGCGCCGAACTGCGGGACGCTTTCCGCGCAATCTTCGAGCTCTCCTCGTTTGCGAACAAGGCGTTTCAGGACGGGGCGCCCTGGCGCGCCCGCACAGAAGACCCGCCGGCGGCTGAAACGCTTATCCGCGACCTCTGTTACGCGGTCCGGGACATCGGGATAATGATACGCCCCTATATGCCCGGGGCGGCGGAGAAAATTATTTCGTTCTTCGGCCTCCGCTTTGAAGAAGACCGGGTGTTATGGCGCCTTCTTGGGGTTGATGGGGGGCTTGAAAAGGTGGTGAAGAGCGAGGTGCTGTTCGCCAGACTGGAGGATGACAAGGCGGCGGCCCTGCGGGAGCGCTACGCAGGCGCCCAGCGGGACAGGGCAGGCGCCGCCTCCCCTTCTTCCCCTCTTTTTATAGAGAAAACAGAGAAAATAGAGAAAATAGAAAAAACAGAAAAAACAGAAAAGCCGGAGGCGCCGCGCTTAAACCGCACCCTTGACCTGCGGGCGGCGCAGATTGTGAAGGCCGAGCCGCACCCCAAGGCAGACAAACTGTTTATCCTGACCCTTGAGATCGCCGGTGAAGAGCGGGTCATCGTGTCCGGCCTTATCCCCCACTACACCGCTGAAGCGCTTATAGGGAAGCGTATTATTGTGGCGTACAACCTGAAGAGCGCGAAACTGCGGGGCGTCGCGAGCCGCGGGATGCTTCTTGCCGCATCCGATACGGACGACCAGGGGCGGGAGCGGGTGGAGGTGCTGGACGCGGGAAACGCGCCCACCGGGACCAGGGCGCTCCTTGCCGGCGAAGAGGCGGGGGCCGCGCCTGAAGAAATAACCATCGAGACCTTTAAGTCAGTGCCGCTCAGGGTCAGGGATTACTGCGTTGAATCAGAGGGCGCGGCGCTTTGCCTTGCAGGAGAGCCGGTACGCGCCGGGGTCATCGCGAACGGCGCCGTGCAGTAGCCGCGCCTATCACTATGCGAAGCAGGCAATATTTGAACCATGCAACTATCCATGAGGTAAAAGGCCCGGAAAGCGGGGCTGTTTATCTTAAATCCATTGTTCCTTCGGAACTTTCGGTCTGCAATAAGGCGGAGTCCTTTCTCCAGTCCGGTTTTTGGGGGAGTTTCAAGGCCCATTTCGGCTGGAACGTGCGGGCTTTTACGGTTGACTGGGGTTTCGGCGGGGAGCGCCCCCTGCTTGTCATCCGCCGGCGCCTTGCCTTCGGCTTTTGTTTCGCCTATGTGCCCTGGGGCCCTGAGTTTCCTGAAGGTTTCCCCGATGACGGCGCGGCGCGGAATACGGCGCTCCTTGAGCTTGCCCGGAGCCTTTGCCCCCTTATGCCGGACAACGTGGCGTTTATCCGCTTTGACCCGCCCTGGTATACTGAGGGGCCCGGCACGCCTGCGCCGGTTTTGTCCGAGCCTTTTTCCCCGGCAGGCGCTGACGTCCAGCCCCCTGACACGGTGCTGCTTGACCTTACCCAGCCGGAGAAGGCGCTGTTAGGGGGGATGAAGGGCAAGTGGCGTTATAACGTGGGGCTTGCCGGCAAGCGGGGGGTTACGGTGCGGCGCGGGGGCAGCGGCGCGGATCTTGAGCGGTTTTACCAGCTTCTTACGGAAACCGCCCGCCGGGACGGTATCGCGCTGCACAGCCTTGGGTATTACAAAACGTTGTTTACCCATTGCGCCGGGTATCTTGACCAGGGGCAGGAGGCGGCGCTGTATCTGGCGGAGCATGAAGGGGAGGTTCTGGCAGGGATTGTGGTGCTGTTCCGGGGGGCTCAGGCGGTGTATCTTTACGGCGCGTCGTCTGACCGCAAACGGAACCTTATGGCGCCCTATGCCCTCCAGTGGAGCGCCATACAGGACGCGAAGGCCCGGGGCTGCCGGGTGTACGACCTGTTCGGCATTCCGCCCCGGGACGACCCCGGCCACCCTATGGCGGGGCTGTACCGGTTCAAGACGGGGTTTGGGGGGCGGATTATCCACCGCCCGGGGAGTTGGGACTATGCGTACCGCCCGCTGGTGAAGGCGCTTTTTGTACTGGCCGAGGGGCTGCGGAAAAAACTCCGCACCTTCCGCAGCCGCCGTTCGCACAAAGAGGCGCGAAACATGAAGCGCTGACAGCCGGAGGCTGTTCCTTTACGGGAAGTTCGCACGTAAAATGCGGCGCTTTTATACCACCAACGTATTTTTTGAGCCCGCCCCGCGCCTTTTGAAGAGGATGTGGAGGGTCATAGATCCTCCACGCCACCCCTAAAGGCGACGTGTGCAGCGCCCGTGCGTTATCGAATCGCGGTGAGCCGCCCTGTACGCGCCTTCGGCTGCCGGCGCTTAGAAATGATAGGTCAGGCCGAGCTTTAGAAAACTGTTTTTGCGGTACTGCCCCAGTTCCCCGCGGGCGTCCCCGCCGAGAAAACCTGCTGAAAGTTCCGCGCTCAGGTCCCCTTGGGTCCATGAAACGCTTGGGATGATAAAAAAGTCATTATCCTCTATCCCCCATATACCGGTCACTTTGACTTCCAGTTCGTCCCGTAAAAACGTTCTTGACAGGATAAGCGTCATCCGCGTTGACGTGGCGCCGGCGCCGGCTTCGGTGTCAAAGCCCGGGCGATCATCAATCCGGTTATACCATATTCGTATCCCCTCGGTAACTTGTATATTAAGGTCAAAAAGGGTGAGGGCCCCGAACCGGAGCGGGCGGTCAAAGCCCAGGGACCACCAGACTGCCGGGTTATACACGGCGCCGTCGCTGCCTGAAAGATCGCCTGTGATGTTGGCGGCAAGTTCGGCCCGGAGGTTAAAGCCCATGACAACCCGTGCGAAGTCCGCGCCGATGTGGTGGTAGCGGTTAAAGCGGACATCCGGTTTTACGCCGTAGGGGTTTTGGGCAAACGTGTCCGCGCCGCCTACGGTAATGCCGGGCCTGAAGAGGTTCCCGAAGAAATACTGGAAGCCTATGTCCGACGAACCGGCTGCGGCGGTGAACCGGGCCCCTGCCTGGGCGTATTCCATGCCTTCTGTTGCCGGATAGAACCCGGCCTCTGACAGGCCCGCGTAATAGGCGAGTATCTCCTTATTTTCCTGGGGCGAAAACCCTGCGGCGCCGATGCCGGCGATAACCGCCTGTTCAATAAGGCCCGCGGCTTCGGCAAGCTCCCGGGGCGCCCAGCGCCCGGAGCGGGCGAACCTGTGCCCCTCAAACCACGGGAGGAACACCCCCTCGATTTTAGCGAACGAGCCTATATCATAGGAAGCGTGAACCATGGGGCGGGCGATTTTGCGCCGCAGGATGTCGGTCATGCCGGTCAGGTCCGTGTAATCAAGCGGGTTGACCACGTCAAGGGGGCCGAAAC
>JAITHF010000093.1 GCA_031280115.1 Spirochaetaceae bacterium
GGCGGCGCTTGCGTTTGAGGACCTGTATGAAGGGATGGCGCTAACCGGCAAAATCAAGAACGTGGTTGACTTCGGCGCCTTTGTTGACCTTGGAATCAAGGAAACCGCGCTGGCGCATATATCGGAGATGGGCGGCGGCTTTGTGAAAGACCTGCTGGATGCGGTGAAAGCGGGGGATATTCTTGAATTCCGCGTGTTAAAGCTGGACCCGGACCGCCGGCGCATCGCCCTTACCCGCAAGCCCCTTTGCCCCGAAACCCCGCGCCGGAACCTCACCGGGCCGGCAGGGGGCCGTGAAAAGCAGGCGGGAAACGGGGGGAAAAGGGGGGAAAGGGAACGCCCCGGAAACGGGGAAAAAGCCGGCCCGGCGGGAAAACCGCCCGGGGCGCCGGCGCGGAACAAGCCCCCTTCCGAGGATGACGGAACCATGTACAGCCCCTTTGCGGAAGCCCTTAAAAAGATGCGGGAGAAGCAGGCGGGCAAATGAGCGCGCCCCCCTAGAAGAACGTATTGTTCCACCCTTTACACACTTTTACACACCTTTACACACCTTTACACAAGGCGCAGATAAAGCGCACCATCAGGGAGAAATACTGGGGGGTAAGGCGGAGGTCCGTGTCTTCCGGGCCGTTAAGGCGCCGCCATGTTTCAGGGATGAGGCGTATATCGCAGCGGTTCCGGGCCTCTTTGTTGACCAGCGCGTCGGCAAACGACGGGTTTATCCGCAAAAGCCCCCCGAACGCCGCGGCTTCCTCAAACGGAAGCATGGTTATTGTCTGCGCGGCGATGCCTGCCCGCAGAAAGCCCGCGTCATCGGAAAAGGGCGTGGGAATAAGCCGCACCCGGTCCAGATGGAGGCGCCGGGCGGCCTCAAGCGCCTCGGCCCGCAGCCGGCGCACCTGCATCCTGGTGCGTATAATCCCTGCCCCCTTTTCCTGTTTCATAAGGTGGTCTGCCATAGTGGAAATAATGAGCGTGTCCCCCACGCCGCAGGCGTCGAAAATATAAAACCGGCTGTTTTCAAGGCCCGCGTCCCGCAGCCCCTTTGCCAGCGTATACGAGCCCTGATCCCGGATGCCTTCGCCTTGGGACAGCTCCTCTTTGTCAGTAAAAATAATAAACCACTGGCGGGCCTGTTCTTCCCGCAGTTTCAGTGCCGCTTCAATAAGCTCAAACACCGCGGCCCCGTTATCATTGGCCCCCGGGCTGTTGGGCGCCCGGTCGTAGTGGGCTACCAGTATCGTAACATCCCGGGCCCAGGGGGGTTTCATCTGGTTAAGAAACGCGCCCTGGGATGGCGGCTGGGAGGACAGGAAGAGGTGGCGGTTGCCGGAAATCGTCATGGCCTGGGGGTCAAGGCGCAGCTCCTCAAGCAGGGACCTGAGCATATAATACCGTTCCGTTTCCGGCGCGATGAACTCTTTGAAGCGCTGGTAGAGAATCTGAATGTTTTGTGCCGGGGGATAACTCACCGAAATTACACGCCTTTCTTTCTGTAGAGGTACTTTTCTGTATTTTCTCTCTAGGGCTTTATCGGCATACAGGCCGGTTTTCTAAAATCCCGCGCCCCCTGCCGCAGGCGAATCGGAAATGGCCGGCAGCGCCGTATGAAAAGGATATGAATGAAAGGGGATTGACTATGGTACATGAAAAAACCGCCGTCCGGGACGCGCCCCCCCAGATCGAAAGATCGAAAACAGGTGAAAAACTGGTGTATGACGGGCCCAGGGCGCTCTCGGACCATGAACTGCTTACGGTGGTGCTTAAAGCCGGAAGCCGGCGGAAGAACGCGCCGGAAGCGGCTGAGGAATTGCTGGAGCGCTTGGACAAGGAAAAAACCGTCCCGCAAGTGCAGGATATTTCCCTTATGACCGGCTTCAAGACGGCTTGTTCCGTGGTGGCCATGCTGGAGTTCGGGAGGCGCCGGTGGGGCGCGGCAGGGGCCGCCATCAAACATCCTGACGACATTTTCAGCCTCATCCGCCATTACGCGGACCGCAAACAGGAGCGCTTTGTCTGCCTGTCCCTGAACGGCGCCCACGAGGTGCTTGCGGCGCGGCTTGTTACGGTAGGGCTGGTAAACAGGACGATCGTGCATCCCAGGGAAGTCTTTGCGGACCCGCTTATGGACAGGGCTTCGGCGGTGGTTGTGGCGCACAACCACCCTTCAGGGCAGCTTGCGCCCTCGAAAGAGGACGACGAGATTACCATAAGGCTCAAGGCGGCGTCCGAAATACTGGGGCTGCGCTTTCTGGACCACGTGATTTTCTCTGAGGCCGGGTATTTCAGCTACCGCCAGACCGGAAAGCTCCACTAAGGCGAAAGCGCCTCTTCCCGGTCCGCAAGCACAACCTCCACATTGAGGGGCTTGTTGTCCCGAAGAAGCGCCACCGCCACCCGTTCCCCGGGTTTGTTGTCTTCCAGCGCCGCGTACAGGTCCGCAAGGGTGTCGGTTTTCATGCCGTCCACGGCGGTGATGATGTCGCCGCCCAGGTATATCAAACCTGCATTGTAGCGTATAGGCTCGCTGCCCTGGCGTATGCCGGCGCGGGACGCGGAGCCTCGCGCCCGGGAAACCAGCAGCCCTGAAGAAACCGGCAGTTTGGCGTACCGCACTAACGCCGGAAAGATCTGCACCACCGTCGCGTCGATCCAGCCCCGGCGCACCTTGCCGTGTTCGATGAGTTCCGCCACCACCCGTTTGGCCGTATTCACCGGCACTGCGAAGCCGATGCCCACGGACCCGCCTGAGGTGGAGTATATCATGGTGTTAATGCCGATCATCCGGCCCTGGGTATCCAAAAGGGGCCCTCCTGAGTTGCCCGGGTTTTTGGACGCGTCGGTCTGTATCATGTCCCTGATGATATGGCGCTGGGAGTTCTGCACCGGCCTTCCAAGGCCGGAGACAATGCCCACGGTCAAGGTGCGTTCAAGGGCGAAGGGGTTGCCGATGGCCAGCACTTTCTGCCCGACTTTGAGGTTGTCCGAGCTGCCGAAAGGCACCACCGCCACGTCTTTGCCCCGGGGCGGGCTGAACTTGACTACTGCAAGGTCGTTCTCAGGGTCCGTTCCGGCCACGGTCCCCTCGAACTGGCTTCCGTCAGCGAGGTTAATAAACACCTTATAGGCGTTTTCTATGACGTGGTTATTGGTTAAGACATAGCCTCTGGTATCAATGATAGAGCCTGAGCCGGACCCGCCTTTCTGGGGCACCGGCTCAAGGAACCAGTTTATGGCCACTGTTTCGGTGGTGATATTGACCACCGCGGTATTAAGCCGTTCATAGACCGAGATATTTTCCCGCTCCCCTTCGGTAAAGGGCTGGAGGTCCCCGGTATTGGCTGCAAGGGGCTTAGGGTATGAAGCGGGGCCGGACGGTTCAGCGGGGGGCGGCGGGGCGCCTTCATCCGCAGGGGAGGGGCTGTAATCGGTTTTTTTTACCTGGGCCAGCACGGTTTTGGCCGCTTTTTTTGCCAGCCCCGGCCCGGCAATAAGCCCGGCGGCGGCGAGGCCTGTGAGGGCGGAAATAAGGACGACTTGTCCACGGCTATAGAGTTTCATTGTATTCACCTCTCCTTTATCATTATACACCCCCTTACGAGGGTTTCAACCCCCTTCGCAGCCGGAGGCTGTTTCACGTGCTTCTCGCGATGAGAGGGTTTGGGGGTTTAGTCACAACCCAGAAGCGGCGCCTCAGCGGAATTCGATGGCGTTAGTAGCGCTGCACACGTCGCACTGGTTGGGGGTTTGGGGGAACTGGTTCCCCCAAAAACTCTTTAAAAAGCGCAAGCGCAGCGCAGCGCTCAATAAAGAAAGCCCTTGACCAGACGGGAGGGCGGCTGGTATTATTTTTTCATAATGAAACCTGCTATGACGGCGGCGTTTCTGTTAGGGCGCAGTTTTGCCAAACGGCAAAAAATTATGGGGGCGGTTTTGGCTTTGTCAAGCCCTCTCCGCCGGAATCCGGTCATTTTTTAATATATTTCCCAACCTTTTTTTCGTTTCTTTCTTTCTATATATATTCCCGCTTCGCTTTTCCCGCTTTTCCCGCTTTTTTTCTCCTTTCGCGCTCATCAGGAAGGCGGCGCAAGGCGTGTTTGGGGCAGGCTCACCAGGCAGGCCGGAACATACAGCGCCATCCCGCAGCAAACCGTATGCTATGCTTGAATATACCATA
>JAITHF010000109.1 GCA_031280115.1 Spirochaetaceae bacterium
TCAAGGTTCCGCGCGCCTTTGAGAATACACATACTGTCAATATACGCCGGCCCCCCCTCAGGAGGAATAAAAAACACCGTGTCCCGCTTGAGCTGGGCATTGTCCGCGATTTCGGCGAACACCGCCTCTACATACCCCTGGACCACCCAGAAATCCCCGTTGGCGTAGCCTTTGCCAAAGGCTTCGGCGTCAAACTTCACAAGGTTCGGTTTCCATTTCGCAGTAATAAGGTCCCGGGCCGCGGCAATTTCCGCTGGATTTGTGGAGTTTACCGAATAGCCTAGGCTGACAAGGGCGTCTCCCATGACTTCCCGCATATCGTCCAGCATGGTCATTCTGCCTTTCAGGTCCGGGCGGCTGAAAATAGCCCAGCTCTGCTCAAAATTGGGAACTTTGGCCGTATTCACCGCCACGCCGGACGCGCCCCAGTAATACGGCACCGAGTATTCCATGTTCGGGTCATAGACCGCCCTTTTGAGCACCACAGGATCAATATGCCCGAGGTTAGAAAGCCGGGCCTTGTCAATACGCTCCAACATCCCCTGCTTCGCCATAATCGAAACATAGTCCCCGGAGGGAAAGATAATGTCATAGCCCGTGCCGCCGGCCTTGATCTTGGCGTACATATCCTCGTTTGAGGGAAACTCGTCGTAGGTTACGGTAACATGATATTCCTGCTGAAACTTTTCTATTACTGATTTGGGGGTATAATAGGTCCAGTTATAGATAAAGAGCCTGTTTGATGATTTGGGCTCAGCCGCCTTATTCTCATTCCCGCCTATGCCGTGAAGGGCCGCGCCGGTTAAAAGGAACAAAGCCAGAAGCGCCCCCGGTTTAAGCCGCCCCTGTTTCCGAAAGGGGCGGGAACAGGGCGCTTCCGCTCCAGCGCGCTCCGGCGGGGCCTCCGCCGCGACAGGTATATGATACATCTTTTCCTCCTTGGGCTTCTCTGTAATGGTAAGCCGCTGTGTAGTGTTAAAGATCCCGATTTGCTTCGGGATACCGCTCCTTATGAGGAGCGTACCAGCGCCACTCTACTAAATAACCGGTAAAATGACTAGCCCCATAGGGGGATTCACGTGCTTCCTGCGGCGAGAGGGTTTGCCCCCTGCGGGCAGCCGGAGGCTGTTTCACGTGCTTCTCGCGGTGAGCGGGTTTGCAATTTGAGGCGCAACCCAGAAGCGGCGCCTCAGCGCGATTCGATGGCGCACGGGCGCAGCGCAGGCAGCCTTTATGGGTGGTTTGGAGGGTCTATGACCCTCCAAATTCTCTTAAAGAGGCGCGGCAGCGCCGAAAAAATTCGTGAGAGGCAGTTGACTAATTAAGAAGATATGCTTTATAAAAAAAGAAAATAAAGGAGGCCCAGCATGGCACAAGAGAAAATTGAAAAACTGGTTGAAAGGAGTGTTACGAAGCAAAATATTTGTATTGTATTTGTTGGGATTTTATTGGTTTGCGCCAGTAATTTGAACGCCCAAATGTCGAGCGCGCAATTACAAACTATGTATTTAACCTATCTCAGGGAACAAGGGTATCAGCCATCTGTTGATTCTGACGGCGACATTCAATTTAAGGCGGAAGGAGGGACATTTTTTATTATTGTAGATGCTGATGATCTGCAATCATTTAGAATGTTATATCCGAACTTTTGGGAAATTGAGTCATTATCAGAAAAAGCAAAGGTATATGAAGTAGTCAATTATATAAATAGAACCACGAAGGTGGCAAAAGTTTTTATGAATACAAGAGGCGATGATGTCTCAATGGATGCGAATATATTTATACAAAAGCCGGAAGATTTTAAGATACATTTTAGGCGGATGTTAAATCTGCTTATATCAGAAAGAAGAGAATTTAGAGATAAAATGAATGAATAAAATAAACAGGGTACGATGCTGCGGCGCATAACAACGCTTCCTGCCCCGGGGCAGGCGTTATTTTGGTTCCAATAAAAACCTTCCCCTACCCATATACGTCATTAGTATATAATGACTTGTCGGCGCTGTGCGCCTCTTTGAAGAGATGTGGAGGGTCATAGACCCTCCACGCCACCCATAAAGGCTTCCTGCCTCGCGCCAGTGCGTTTGCGAATTCCGCTGAGGCGCCGCTTCAGGGTTGTGACTAAACCCGCAAACCCTCTCACCGCAGGAAGCACCTGAATCCCCCGCAGGGGGCCTACAGGGGCCTGCGGGGGCGGCGCACGACAAACTCTTCGCGGGTTTCCCATGAAGGCTCGGCGTTTTCCCGGGCCTGCGCCAAAAAGTGCGCTTGAACCCGAAAAGGCTTCTCCCCGGGCGGCGGGGCCTGGCGCTTCCATGCCCCGTCAGGCCCAAGCGCTCTGGCCTGGCAGTTGTCCCTGAAATACGCCTCCAAAAGCGCGCTGACCTGCGCTTTAAGATCATCCTGCAAAACCGGAAACATAAGCTCCACCCGCCGCTCAAGGTTGCGGCTCATCCAGTCCGCGCTTGAAAGATAAACCTCCTGCGCCCCGCCGTTGGCAAAAGAAACTATCCTCGAATGTTCCAGATAGCGGTCGATAACGCTCACCACCCGAATATGCTCGGAAAGGCCGGGCACCCCCGGAACAAGCATACAGACCCCCCGGATGTTAAGCAGGATACGCACCCCCGCGCAGGAGGCTTTATACAGGGCGTTTATGATGTCTATGTCCGCAAGGGCGTTCATCTTGGCCATAATCCTGCCCGGGTATTCCGGCGTCGAGCGCCGGGCCTCCCGGCTTATAAGGTCCAAAAGCCGCGCTTTGAGGCTCACAGGCGCGATAACAAGCTGCCGCATGGCTTGTATCACCGAATAGCCGGTAATCGTGTTGAAAATAAGCCCCACGTCAAAGGCGATGTCATCCCGTGCGGTAAAGATGCTTATGTCCTCGTAGAGCTTGGCGGTCTTGTCGTTGTAATTGCCGGTGGAAAGATGGACGTAGCGCTTTATCCGGCTGTCCTCCCGGCGGATAACCACCGAAACCTTGGCATGCACCTTGAGGCGGGCCAGGCCGTAAATTACGATGACCCCGGCCTTCTCAAGCCGGTTCGCCCAGGAGATATTCCGCTCCTCGTCAAAACGCGCCTTGAGTTCAACCACCGCGGTTACGTGCTTCCCGTTAAGCGCGGCCTGTTCCAAGGAGCGTATAATAGGAGAGTTGCCGCTGGTGCGGTACAGCGTGGTCTTGATAGAGATGACCTGCGGGTCAGAGGCAGCGTCCTGAAAAAACCGCAGCACCGGATCAAAAGACTGGTAGGGCAGGTGGAGCATCACATCTTTCTGGTTTATCTTTTCCCACAGGCTCTCCTCTTCGGTAAAGCCGCCGGTATTATAAATCTTCCACGCAGGCTCCTTCAAATGCTCGAACCCTTGAGTCTCAACAAGGTCCAGCAGCCCCCGCAGGTTAAGGGGGCCGTTTATCTCGTACAGGTCCTCCGGCAGGAGTTCCATACGCCGCGCAAGGGTATCCCGCAGGTACTCGCTTCCCGGGGAGACCATCATCCGCACCACCATAGATTTCCCCCGGTGTTCCAGCACCTCCTCCATGGCCACCAGAAAATCCTCGTCCCGCTGTTCGTCAACCGAAAAGTCAGCGTCCCGGTTTATCTTGAAAAGCATCCGCTCTTTTACCTGAAAGCCCTGATAGAGGCAGCCCCCCCAGGTTATCACCATGTCTTCCAGCAGGGCGTACTGGGCCCCGGCCCCGCCGTTTTCATGGGGGAGCCAGATGATGCGGTTCAGTACCGGCGGTATCTTCACCACTGAAATATGCTCGCCCGATGCCCCGCCTTCCGGCGCAAGGAGGAAGATAACATGGAGGCACAGGCTCTCGATAGCCGGAAAAGGTTCGTCCGGCTCTATTTTAAGCGGGGTAAGCACCGGATAGACCTCCCGTATAAAAAGAGATTCAAGATAGTCGATATGATGGATGGCATAGCGGTCAGGGCGCACAAGCTCAAGCCCGCCTTGCGCGAGGGCCGGGAACACCTCCTCTTCAAGGCAGGCGTACTGGCGGCGGAATAGAGAGCGGATTTTGTCGGCCCCTTTCTTGAACTGCCGCCTGGGGCTCAGTCCTGAAGGGTCTGCCTGATGCGGCGAGGCGCCGGAACGGATTATCCGCTTTATTCCGGCTACCCGCACCATAAAAAACTCGTCGAAATTGGAGGACACGATAGATAAGAACCGAAAGCGCTCAAGAGGCGGAAGGTCCCGGCGCAGCCCCTCTTCAAGAACCCGCTCATTAAAGTCTATCCA
The DNA here is from genome assembly GCA_031280115.1 of Spirochaetaceae bacterium. Classification (GTDB taxonomy): domain Bacteria; phylum Spirochaetota; class Spirochaetia; order Treponematales; family Breznakiellaceae; genus JAITHW01. The sequence goes on from JAITHF010000109.1 coordinate 4,255, forward strand.
TGATATATCCCGGTTAAAATAGACTCTTTTTTCCCCTTTTTCCCCTTTCTCCCCTTTTTCTATTTTTTCCATTTTTTTCTCTTTCCCTATTTTAAAAAGGCCCTTTTTATAAAAGGCGCCGGCAGCCAGTTACGTGAGCAGTATTTTATAACCGTAAACCCATTGAAACAAGTCCGCTTTTTCCTCAAGCCCGATAAGTTCAAGGCTTATGTCCCAGCTTCCCTTGGTGTGCAGCACCACGGTTTCATTCTTGCGCTCCACCGTGATATGCGTAATTTGCTGGGAATGCCCCCGGTCCAAGGCGTCCGCCACCCGCAGGATAGACGCCATTTTAAGTACCAGTATCCGGTCTTCCCGCTGAAGCGAGAGGTAGTTGATATCCCCGGGGGACGGCGGTTTCCCCCGATGATACCCTATCACGCTGGAAATAATGTCAAGCTCGTCCCGATGGAGGCCGAATATCTCCGAGTTAGCCACGATATACCGCCCGTGCTGCTGGTGGTTCGCGCCGCCGATAAACATCCCTATATCGTGCAGGAACGCCGCCACCTCAAGGAGCATCCGTTCCCGCCGGTTCATGCCGTGTTCGTGGGTCAGGGCGTCAAATATCTCAAGGCATAAATCCGCCACCAGCCGGTTATGCTCCTCGTCGAAATGATATTTCCGGCCAAGGTTGGCCGCGGACGCGATAATCTGGGAAAAAAACTCTTCCTGCAATGCTGAGTCCACGCCGAAAGCAAGGTCGATGAGCAGGCCCTCCCGGATAGAAACGTCAGGAACCACCACTTCTTTCGTGTCCGTCTGCTCAAGGAACTGTTTATACACCAGTATCCCCGGTACAAACCCTTCGGCATCGAAAAAAGAAAGCCCCAGGCGCTGTACGCAGGTTTCCATACTGTAATGCTGTATCTCCTGCACAAAGTCGAAGAGCCGTTTTCGGGATATAATCCGGCAATGTTCGTTCATAGGGGCGCCGATAATGGCCGCCGCAAGGCGTATGTCCGATCCGGCCATGATAAAGGTATTCACCGCGCTTATGTCCATGTCAGAGCGCAGCCGCCCTGCGGTATTGCGGATAATCTCTTTCAGGTAGCGTTCCTGATAGTGCGCCGAGCCCAGGGACCGGTGGGACTGGCGCTCTATGAGGATAGTGCCCAGGTTAATGCTGTGGGCGGCCACCATTTTCCCGTCCCGCAGGAGCATGATTTCAGTGGATCCGCCGCCTATGTCGATAATCATAGTATTCGCCTTCCAGAACTGGGGGAGGTCCTGATTCAGGGCAAAGCGCACCGCCAGATACATAAGCCTGTTTTCTTCTATTCCGTCCACAAGGGTTATTCTGAACTGCGTTTCAAGGCGCACCCGGTCCACAAAGATATCCCGGTTGTCCGCGACCCTGAGGGCGCTGGTGGCGATAACGTGCACGTCCTTATCGGCTATTCCCCAGCCGGCAAGGAGTTCTTTGAACCCGTGAAGCACCGTAAGGCATTCAAGAAAGGAATTGCGGGACACCCGCCGGGTGGTAAACACGTCCCGTCCCAGGGCCACGGGCTTTCCGGCGCGGTCAACTTCGCGCCACCTGCCGTTTTCGAGGATCTCCGCTGCTAAAAGCCGTATGCCGGTGGAGCCGATTTCCAGCACTGCCACCAGGCGGTTTTTTATCTCCATAGACGCAGGCGGCCCTGGCTACCATGATTTGACAGCCGGAGGCGCGGTGATGACGGAGGTTTTTCCCGAAGGCTCGATGAGAAAAAGGCCCTTTTTCAAGGCGAAGTCCCGAACCTCACCGCTTATGACGATGCCCGCAAGGGCGCCCTGGCAGCGCCGGGCGTCCCCTTTGCGGTCCAGGTATTCCCGCAGAAACCCTATCCGTTCGATATGGGCGTAAATGTGCGCTATAAGCGGGGTTGACTTTGCCTCCACCGCCATAATCGTGTTTTTATCCTC
>JAITHF010000156.1 GCA_031280115.1 Spirochaetaceae bacterium
GACTTCTCTGTTTTCCCCGCCCCTCTCCAGCAGGGGGACGTCCTCCTCAGCGCGGCTTTCGATATGGGGCTCATAGACGAGCCGTCGCTTCTCATGGGCGGGGTTCTGTCCCTGGACTACGCCCTGCCGGCGGATGTAGGGCTCACCATAGGCTTTGAAGCAGGGATAGCCGGCGCCGACGCAGGGGGCTCCCGCTCTCTGGGGGTTATCCCTGTTCTTGCCCGTTTCGCCTGGCACCCTAACTGGGGGGTCAGGAACCTTGATACGTCGGTTACAGTAAAAATGGGCGTGGGTATCGGCTTCTGGCTTGGGGAACGGCAGGGCCTTGAGAACCCCGGGGGTATCGCCCTGGGTATCACCCTGGGGGCGCGGTATTTCCTTAACGAATATATCGGGGTGTTCACCGAGCTGGGCTACGACCACTATATGCTCCCCTTTAAGGCGGGGGCACGGGAACCGCTGCTTAACGGCATGCGGATATTCGCCCTGGGGGTAACGTTTAACCTTGCCGCAGGCGGCGCGGAGGCGGAATAACACGGCCTTGAAACCAGCGGGGAAACCGCCTATGCTTAACTCATGGAGGAACCTTATGGTTATTCACCGAAACGAGATGCGCATTGAAACCAAGGAGAAAATGCGGGGCGGCGAAGGCGCCGCCACCCTTACCCATCTCCTTAACTGCGAGAAAGAGCGGAATATCCGTATGCTCGCTGAGATTACCCTGCCCCCCGGGGCAAGTATCGGGAAGCACAGCCACGAAGGGGAGAGCGAGTATTTTATCATCCTTTCCGGTACCGGCACGGTCAGCGATAACGGCGCGGACCTGCCGGTCAAGCCCGGGGACGCGACGGCCACCGGCGGCGGCGCGTTCCACAGCATCACCAATACCGGCACGGTCCCGCTGATATTTTACGGCATCGTCGTAACCTACTAACCCCTGCCGGCGCTCTTGGGAAGCGGGCTTTTTTCGCGCCGCGCCCCAAGCCGCTCACCCCCCCGCAGGGGGCTCAAACGACGGGCACTGGCGGCCTGTGGCGCGAAAGACCTCAAGGGACGGAAGGCTGCGGCTCTTTATCCCGAAGATACGGCATGACCGCGGGTGCGCCGGTTCCCAGGTAACCTTGAAATGCCGGCATATAAGGCAATTCGGCGCCGGCGGGCGCCGGCTTGTTCCTCCAGCATCTGCCATAAACATCCTATCTCCCTTCCCCGCCCCCTGCGCGGGAAACCCGCTTCGGCGGGGCAAGCAGGGACCGGGACGCAAGAAAAAAGGCCCCGAAAAAGATCCCTGCCGGAAGGGGCCCTATGATAACGCGGATAATAAGGCGGCTTCCTGCGCCCTGTACCGCGCCGGCTTCGTAGCCGCCTAAAGACAAGAGAAGCCCTGAGAGAAACACCGCAAGGGCCTGGCCGGTTTTGGCCGCAAAGGTCCAGATGCCGTAATAGGCCCCTTCCCGTGATTCCCCGCTTTTCCCGCTTTCCCCTCTTTCCCCTCCTGCTTCCCCGGCGTCTATGGCGTCAGGGATCATGGCAAAGGGCGCCACATAACTAAAGCCCACGCCGATACCTGCGTACACCATAAGCGCCAGAAAAAACCGGGGGCCCAGCAGGTGGCCGGCGGCGAAAAGCGCGGCGCACGCCGTGGCGAGTACGGCAAAACATATCTGATAGGTGCGCTGTTTGCCTATCCGCTTGGAAACCAGCACTGAAACCGGAATGAACGCCATAGCCACCATTAAAAGAAGGAGCATGGCTTTGGCGGTCAGGCCCTCGTCGCCATAGATGTATTTGGCGTAATAGATAAGGATATTCTGTAAGAAGGTTATGCCCATAATATGCAGCGCGTAGGTTCCTAAGAGGGCGAGAAAGGCCCGGTTGGCGAACACCGCCCTATAGGCGGCGAAGACGCTGTCCTGCGGAAGCGCCGCGGGCTTTTCTCTGGTGCCGAAGAACGTGAGGAGCGCGGTGAGGGATGCGCCGCCCCCCAAGATGAGCCCCATCATAGAAAAGCCGGCCCGCTTATCAGGGAAGCATCCCGCAAGGGGCTGTACTGCCGCGGCGCCGGCAATGGTGCCGAACACCGCGCAGATGAACCGGTATCCGTTGAGGCTGGTGCGCTCGTGGTAATCCCCGGTCAGGTCAGGGGTGAGGGACGAATAGGGGATGGCGATGACTGTGGCGCAGGTATTTAAGAGCATCAGCGCCAAGACCGCCCAGAGCATAAGCGCAGCAGGGTCTGTGCTGCGGGGGCTGGTAAAAAAGAACCACATGGCCCCTGCGAGCGGAAGCGCGCCGAACAGGAGGTAGGGGCGGCGGCGCCCCCAGCGCGTGCGGGTGCGGTCTGAAAGGGCGCCCATAACCGGATCTGTAAGCGCGTCCCAGGCTTTGCCGAGCATAACCGCGCCTCCCGCAAGGGCCGCGGGCAGCCCTACTATGTCGGTGAGGTAGTTAAGCGCCCAGAAGCCCATCACGGTGAAGACCATATTCCCGCCTAAGTCTCCGATACCAAATCCCAGCTTGTCCCTGATTCGTAGTCCCATGAGGGACAGTATAGCCCCGCCCTGCGGCTCTTTCAACACCCGAAGCCCCCTGCGGGCAGCCGAAGGCTGTTTTACGTGCTTCTCGCGGTGAGCGGGTCTGCGGGTTTAGTCACAACCCCGAAGGATGCGCCTCAGCGGACTTTGATGGCGTTAGTGGCGCGGCGCAGGCGCAGTGCGCGTCCGTCGTGCCGCGCTCACTGCGCCGCGCTTCGCAGGCGTTCTGCGCGTCCGTCGTGCCGCGCTTCCCGCGCCGCGCTTCGCAGGCGTGCTGCGCATCCGCCGTGCCGCGCTCCCCGCGCCGCGCCCCCGAAAGGGCGCAGCACACGCCGCCTTTATGGGGGGTTTGGGGGGCAGCCGAAGGCTGTTTCAAAGACCCCCCATATTCTTCCCCAAGCGCCGCGCTTCCCAAAAGGGCGCGGGGCGCTTAAGCCACCGCGCCGCGCTTTTTTCTATAATTAGGTAGCGAGCTCACTGGCCGCGGTGATTTTCTCTTCGTCGCTGCC
>JAITHF010000175.1 GCA_031280115.1 Spirochaetaceae bacterium
TAAGGGAAGAAAGCGCGCTTTCCCCGGCGCCGGCGCCGGCGGTTTTTACCACCGCTTCCCCGCCTGAAACCGGAATATGGATGAACACCGGACAGGAACCGGCGCTTTCAGTAAGCAGCTTCTGTAAAGGATACAGAGACTCGTCCCGCTCAGGCGCCTCTTGGGTAAGCAGGATGTGCACCTCTTGCTCAGGCGCCTCTTGGGGAAAGCAGGTGCGCGCCGCTTGCTCCGGCGCCTCTTGGGGAAAATGGGCCCGCGCCGCTTGCTCCGGCAGGGATTCCCCGTTATCTAATGCTAATTTCCGCAGAAGTTCCGGGTCCAAAAGCTCTTCTACGATAAAGTCAGGGCGTTCACGGTTTTCCCGCATACTCAGGCGCCCGCGCAGCGCCGCCACCGCGTCCGCCTTCAGGGTTTCCCGGGCCTTTTCCCATATTTCGGGAAAAAAGGTTACGTCAATATCCCCGTTGTAATCTCCCAGCACCGCGAAGGCCATGGCATCGCCTTTTTTCGTAACCAAAGGGCGCAGGTTCCTGATAATGCCGATAAGCGTGTGCAGCCCGTCATTCTTTTTGGCGAGCCGGCCCAAGTCCAGCGCCACATGCTGTTTCCACGCGGCCTTATAATCGTCCATAGGGTGGCCGGAAAAGTAAAAGCCCAAAAGTTCTTTTTCGATGCTCAGTTTCTCCATCCAGCCCGGTTCAGGGCTTTCCCGGAACTCGAACCTCCGTATCTCCTCACGCTCAGGGGAATCGTCGAAAAGCCCGCCCTGGCCGAACTTCCGGGCGTCTTTCCCGCTCTGGGCGAACTCTATGGCCCGCTCCATGTTCTCCGCTAGGGTCCCGCGCCCCATGCCGAAGCGGTCGAACGCGCCGGTCTGGATAAGGAGCTCCACCGTCTTTTTGCCCAGAACCTTGAGGTCAACGCGTTCAAGAAAGTCCATGAAACTTTGATACGGCCCTGCTTCCTCCCGGCAGGACACGATCTCTTTTGCCGCAAGATCCCCCAAGCCTTTGATGCCCAGAAAGCCGTACACAATCCGCCCGCCTTCAACAGAAAAAAAGCGCTCTGACCGGTTCACGTCCGGCGGGTCGATAAAAAGCCCCATCTTGCGGGTTTCCTCGATATAGTCGGGCAGTTTGTCCGCGTGGGCTATCTCGTTGGTCAGGTTGGCCGCCATAAATTCCGCAGGGAAATTGGCTTTGAGGTACGCGGTCTGGTAGGCCACCACCGAATAGGCCGCAGCGTGGCTCTTGTTGAACCCGTAACCGGCAAAAGGCACCAGAATTTCAAATATCCGGCCTGCGTCTTCCTCTGAAAACCCCCGCTCTAAAGCGCCGCTGATAAACCGCTCCTTCTCCTTTATCATAACCTCCTGCTTTTTCTTTCCCATAGCGCGGCGCAGGATGTCCGCCTGCCCCAGGCTGTAGCCGGCGATACGCTGGGCCACCTGCATAACTTGTTCCTGATACACAATGACCCCGTAGGTTTCCTTGAGAATGTCCTCAAGGCACGGGTCGGGGTACACGATTGCCTGCCGCCCCCACTTAGACTCGATAAACTGGTGGATATTGTCCATAGGCCCCGGACGGTACAGGGCGTTAAGGGCGATAAGGTCTTCGATTTTATTCGGCTTGGCCTGCTTTAGTATCTTTTTCATGCCCCCTGACTCAAACTGAAAAATGCCGGCGCTTTTCCCCTCTCCAAGCATCGCGTAGGTGGCCCCGTCGGTTTCGCTTATGCCCTCGATAGTAAAACCCGCCAAATCCCCGCCCCGCCGCCGCACCAGATCCACCGTGTTTTTGATCAGGTCCAGGGTTTTTAGCCCCAGAAAATCCATCTTCACCAGCCCCAGATCCTCGATAAAGTCCATCGTGTACTGGCTGGCGACGGCTTTGGTCTTAGGGTCCCAGCACAGGGGCACATAGTCGGTAAGGCCGGTTTTGCCTATCACGATTCCCGCTGCGTGGATGCTGCTGTGCCGGTTTTTCCCCTCAAGTTTGCGGGCTGCCGCAAAGAGTTCCTGATACTTAGGCTGCTGCGCGAGGTCCCGCAGTTTCGGCTCCAGTTCCAAAGCTTTGTCCAGGGTCATCTTAGGGTCTTCGGGAACGAGCTTCGTCAGCATATTGGACTCGTCAAGGCTAAAGCCCAAGGCCCGGGCCACGTCTTTAAGCACCGCCTTGGCTTTCAGCGTTCCAAAGGTAACGATCTGCCCCACCCGGCTCTGCCCGTATTTGCGGGTAACATACTCGATGACCTCTTCCCGCCGCTCATTGCAGAAATCAACGTCGAAGTCCGGCATAGAAACCCGCTCAGGGTTCAAAAACCGCTCGAAAAGGAGGTTGTATTTAAGGGGGTCTATATCGGTTATCCGCAGGGCGTAGGCCGCGATGGAACCGGCGCCGGACCCCCGCCCCGGGCCCACGGGAATATCCTGCGCTTTGGCCCAGTTTATAAAATCCGCCACAATGAGAAAATAGCCGGTAAAGCCCATGTCAATAATCACGCCCAGTTCGTATTCCGCTCGAGGGCGCACCTCTTCAAACCGGCTGCCGTAGCGCCTTTGCAGCCCCTCAAGGGTAAGGTGGCGCAGGTACTCGGCGGCGCCGGAAAAGCCATCGGGAATCTCGAAGTCCGGCAGGAGGGGGCCGGGCGCGGGTATCTCGCAGGCGCATTGTTCGGCAATGAGCAGCGTATTTGCCGCAGCCTCGGGGCAGTCGGGAAAGAGCGCGGCCATCTCATCGCCGGACTTAAAGTAAAACTCATCGCTCCCGAAGCGCATCCGCTTCCCGTCGTCCCGCTGGCGCTGGGTGGAGACGCAGAGCAGGATGTCATGGGCCTTTGCGTCTTCTTTATTAAGATAGTGAATATCGTTGGTAACTACCAGGGGAATACCGGTACGCTTGGAAAGGGCGGTGATTCCCTCGTTGGCTTTCCGCTGTATATCGTTTGGAAGATGGTGGTCTTGCAGCTCAAGATAAAAGCTGCCGGCCCCTAGAAGGTCTTGGAACCAGCAGGCGCGCTTTTCCGCGCCTTTCAGGTCACCTGCCAGTATGAGGCTGGGGATTTCGCCGGAGACGCAGGCGGAAAGGCCGATAAGCCCTTCATGGCAGGAGGCAAGCAGTTCCTCGTCGATTCGGGGTTTATAATAAAACCCTTCGGTGTAGGAATACGACGAGAGTTTTATCAGGGTCTGGTAGCCGGCGAGGTTCTTTGCCAGCAGCACCAGATGGTAGTATTCGGAGCCGGATTTCTCAAACCGGGAGGCATGGGACATATAGAACTCGCTGCCGATGATAGGGCGGATTCCCCGTTTTTTGCAGGCGTCCCGAAACTTGAGGACCCCGAACATATTGCCGTGGTCAGTGATGGCTAGGTGTTTCATGCCAAGGGAGGCGGCTTTTTC
>JAITHF010000154.1 GCA_031280115.1 Spirochaetaceae bacterium
AGCCCAGATTTCGTCAAACGAGAGCAGTTTCCGTTCATGTATGTCAGACATACGAACCTCCTCAAAATAATATTTTCTCAACTCTATCATATAAAAAGAAAAAAGGTAAGCAGCCGCAGGCTGCGTTTTTTGAGTATGAGCGCTGCGCTGGGCTTGCGCTTTTTAAAGAAAATTTGGAGGGTCATAGACCCTCCAAACCACCCATAAAGGCGACGTGTGCAGCGCCCTTCCGCCTGCGGCGTCCGCTGAGGCGCAACTTCAAGCGAGCACTGCACCAGAAACCCGGCCTGCCGTTAAAACACCCTTCGGCTGCCTTGTGCCGTTAAAACACCCTTCGGGTGTGTTCTTCCCATGACTTTATCTCAAGCCCCTTGGCCTTGTAGTCCTCAAGGGCGTCAATAAAGGCTTTGGCAGTCTTAATGTTGGTGAACAGAGGGACATCAAAATCAACCGCCAGACGGCGGATAATATAATCGTTTTTAAGCTCTTTTTTCCGGTTGTTCTTGGGGATATTGATAATCATGTCGATTTCCCGGCGCATGATGTAACCGGCGATATTCGGCTCCTTGGATTCAAGGGGCCAGTTAAGCGCCGCCGCCTGTATGCCTTGAGAACACAGGTACTTCGCCGTGCCCCTTGAGGCGTACAGCTCGTATCCCATCGTAACCAGCTTGCGCGCAGAATCCCGGAAATCAACCTTGTCTTCAAGCGGGCCTGTTGAAAGAAGCACCCGCTTCTTGGGAAGCCGGTATCCCACCGAAAGGAGCGCCTTGAGAAGCGCGTCGTTCTGATCCGCGCCGATACAGCCCACCTCTCCGGTGGAAGCCATCTCAACCCCCGTAACCGGATCCGCGCCGTGAAGCCGCGAAAAACTGAACTGCGCCGCCTTCACCCCTACCCATTCAAGCTCCAGCGCCGATGACGGCGCCTTTTCAAGGCCCGAATCCCCGCCGAGCATGGCCTCAACCGCTATGCGTATCATGTTGACCCGGCTCACTTTGGAACAAAAAGGAAAACTCCTGCTCGCCCGCAGGTTGCACTCGATAACCCGCACCCGGTTGCGCTCCGCCAGAAACTGAATGTTGAACGGGCCGGTAATGTCAAGGGCGCCGGCTATTTGGGAGCTTATCTTGCGTATCTTGCGGAGGGTCTCGATATAGAGCCGCTGGGCCGGCAGCACCACCGTGGCGTCCCCTGAATGAACGCCGGCGTTCTCAATATGCTCGGTAATGGCGTGAAAGATAATCGCCCCCCGCTTGGCCACCGCGTCAATCTCGATTTCTTTTGAGTTCTCGATAAACTTGGAGATGACCACCGGATGTTCCGCGGACACGCCTGCTGCAAGGTTCAAAAACCCCTCAAGGCTCACGTCGTCCCAGGCCACGTTCATGGCCGCGCCGGAAAGCACGTAGCTTGGCCGTATCAGCACCGGATAGCCCGCTTCCGCGGCAAACGCCTTGGCCCCGGCAAGGTCTGTAAGCTCCTTCCATTCGGGCTGTTCAATCCCCAGTTTGTCAAGGAGCGCCGAGAATTTGTGCCGGTCCTCGGCCATATCAATAGAATGGGGCATGGTGCCGTAAATATGAACCCCCGCATGGTAGAGCTTGGTGGCAAGGTTATTGGGAATCTGCCCCCCCATAGAAAGAATTATCCCGTCCGGCTGTTCCCGCTCGTAAATGTCAAGGATGCGCTCAAGGCTCAGTTCCTCAAAGTACAGCCGGTCGCACATATCATAATCAGTGGACACGGTTTCAGGGTTGCAGTTCACCATGACGGCGTATCTCCCCAGGTTCCGGGCGGTTTCCACGGCGTTTACGCAGCACCAGTCGAACTCCACGCTGCTTCCGATACGGTACGCCCCTGAGCCGAGGACCATAACCGCCCGGTCAGAGGGGCTTACGTCGTCGCCGCCGCATGAGGGGGAGGCGCCGTAGGTCATGTAGAGGTAATTGGTCTTTGCCGGATATTCGGCGGCAAGGGTGTCTATCTGTTTTATAGCCGGGCGAATCCGGAAGGACTCCCGAAGGGCGCGGATATCCCCCTCTTTAAGCCCCAGAAACTCGCCGATGCGCTGATCAGAGAAGCCCGCCTGTTTGGCCCTGAGGAGGAGCGCCGGGTCCGGGCGCTTATAAGGCCCCGGAAGTTCCCGCAGGGCCGCCTCAAGCCTAAGGACTCCGGCGATTTTATGGAGGAACCAGCGGTCTATCTTGGTGAGCCTGTGTATCCGTTCAACTGACCAGCCCTCTTTCAGGGCGCGGCAGATAACAAATATCCTGCGGTCAGTGGGCTTTAAGAGGGCGTCCCGTATATTCACCGCAGCGCCGCAGAACAGGTCTTCTCCGGCAAGGCCCGGGGCGCCGGTGCCGGTCATACGCAGGGCCTTTTGCAGGGCTTCCTCGAAACTCCTGCCGATGGACATAACCTCCCCTACGGACTTCATCTCTGACCCGATACGGGCCTCCACGTTCTTGAACTTGGTCAAATCCCAGCGGGGCACTTTGACCACGCAGTAATCCAGCGCCGGCTCAAAGCACGCGGCAGTGGCTTTGGTTACGCGGTTTTCGATGTCCCCAAGGGAATAGCCCAGGGCCAGTTTCGCCGCCACAAACGCAAGGGGGTAGCCGGTGGCTTTGGAGGCAAGCGCGGAACTGCGGGAAAGGCGGGCGTTTACCTCGATAATACGGTAGTCTTCGGATCGGGGGTCAAGGGCGTACTGGATGTTGCACTCCCCCACGATACCTAAGTGGCGGATAACAGTAAGGGCGGTCTGCCGCAGTTTATGATATTCCCGGTCAGTGAGCGTTTGGGACGGGGCGACCACGATGCTCTCGCCTGTGTGGATGCCCAGGGGGTCGAAGTTTTCCATGTTGCAGACCGCCGCGCAGTTGTCGTAACTGTCCCGCACCACCTCGTACTCAATTTCTTTCCAGCCCCCCAGCCATTCTT
>JAITHF010000158.1 GCA_031280115.1 Spirochaetaceae bacterium
TGGCACCAAGCAAAGGTTCCTTGGCACCAAGCAAAGGTTCCTTGGCACCAAGCAAAGGTTCCTTGGCACCAAAATAAACCATCCTGTCTCCCCATAAATCATTATTTTATAACGAATTACCGGCGCTTCGCGCCTCTTTGAAGAGAATTTGGTGGGTCATAGACCCTCCAAACCACCCATAAAGGCGACCTGCGCTACGCCGCTAACGCCATCGAAGCGCGATGAGGCGCCGCTTCGGGGTTGTGACTAAACGTGCAAACCCTCCCGCCGCGAGAAGCACGTGAATCACCCGCAGGGTGTGAAACAGCCTTCGGCTGCCCGCAGGGTGTCAGGGGAAGACCAGCACTGTGAGGGATATACCCTGCTTTTCAAGGCTTCGGGTGAGGGAGGCCGCCTGTTCCGCAAGGAAGGAGGCAGGCAGGGACTGGGCCAGAGGGTCCTCCGGCGCGGGGCGGGCCTTGCTGTACAGATGCACCGTTGGCGGCGCGCGGCCCTGGGAAAGCGCTGCCAGCGCCAGTTCCGCTACCAGATCTTCCCATGCCCGCCGCTCCGCTTCCGGCGGCGGGGCGCCCTGTATCAGGCACAACATGGTCTGTATGATGAAAGGCGCCTGCTGCGCGAAGGCTTTTATCCTTTCCCGAAGCCGGGAGTACGGCACGGCGGACCGGGACATGGCGCGGTGCCACCCTTCGGTGCCGGCGTCAACCTTGAGCCAGACCCTGAGGCCCCGGGGGCGCGACGCCTGCTGGACGAGCGTATCAAATACGCGGTTATCAAGCAGGCCGGCGCCGTTGGTGATGGCCGCAACCTCGGCTTCCGGCGCATATTCGTCCCGCAGGCGGAACGCGGCGTCAAGCGCCGGCGGGAAGAAGGGGGACAGCGTGGGCTCCCCGCTCCCTGAAAACGAAATATCCCGCGCTTGCGGCGCCCGCGCCAGCACGCCCCCCAGTTCCCGCTCCATGCGGTCAAGGGTGAACAGGGTGTTTGTCTTGAACGGGAAAATCTCGCAGTACGGGCAGTCAAAGGAGCAATGTTTCTGGTCAGGGAACAGGTTGATACCCACAGAAAGCCCTTGCGAACGGCGGGAGTAGACCGGATAGACCAAAATACCTTCTTCTTTGGCGCGGTGGTTTTCAATCGGACCGATACGCATAGTATCCATGAGAAAGAGCCTATGCCCCTTCCCGCCCCCTGTCAACACCCGAAGGGGGCGCAGGGGGCCGTACTATGATGCGGTTTCCGCGCACCTGGGTTACGGTTATAAGGCTTCCCTTTTCAATGAACACCCCTTCGCTTTCCACCGAATAGATCCGCCCCCCGATTTCAGCATTGCCTGAGGGGCGCAGGGCGGATACGGCTGCGCCGGTCATGCCGGCTAACGCGCCGGCGCGGTCATCCTCAGCGCCCCCGCAGGCGGTGCCGGTGAGGCGGGTTTTGAGGGTAAGGGGGTCGAAAATCCTAAGCGCCGGCCCCAAAAGCGCGATAACCGCAATACCCGCGGCAGATAAGATGATGCCCGCGCCTACTACCGCCGCATTCCGTATCAAGAGCCCCCATTCCCACTCGAAACGGGGCAGTATAAAGTCCTGCATGGAAAGCATCAGCGAAAACCCTATGAGTATGATGCCTGAAACGCCTATGACGCCGAAACCGGGGAGCACAAAGAGCTCCACCGCCAAAAGCCCCAGCCCCGCGATGAACAGCATGATTTCAAGGGACCCTGTCTGGCCTAAGAGCGCGCTTGAACCGAAAACCGCCAGAAAACAGATGACCGACAGGGTGCCGGGCACGCCGAAACCCGGGGTATTGAGTTCCAGAAAGAGCAGTACCAGCCCCAGAAGGATAAGGAGGGACTGTACCGCGCCGGAGGTAAGAAGCGCGATAAACCCGTCAGCCGCGCTGGGGGCGCTTTCGATGAAGCCGCCCGGTATGCCAAGGCCCGCAAGGAGCGCGCCCCCGTCGTCCGCAAGCCCCCGTGCAAGGCCGTACCGGCAGGCTTCGCCGGCAGTGAGGGAGAGCAGCTTGCCTTTGGGGGAAATTTCCCTGACCCGCGTAATCCCGGCGCCCCCGCCCTTTTCAAGGGCCTCTGCCTCCTCTTTGGTCAGCGCTTTGGTAACGCCTTCTGCCAGCACCTCCCATAGTTCCACATCAAAGTCCACCATAGCAAGGGCGATGCTTTTCGGGTGGCCGTTCCGCTCGGCCAGCGCCGCCATTTGGGAGCGCACTGCTGACACGGTTTTCTCGCCGGTTGGTTCCGCCGAACCGTCCGGGCTTATCGTAACCGGCGCGGCGGCGCCGATTGAGGTGCCGTTCGCCATGTAAATATCCGCGCAGGAAAACGCGATGAGCGCGCCGGCGGACCAGCTTACGCCCAGGGATGTTTCGCTGTTATGCACCCACGCCACGGTGCGGGCGTTTTTGACGGAGGTGATAAACGAGGTGATCCGGAGCGCCGAGTCCACCCTGCCCCCGAAGGTGTCGATTTCAAAGATGATAACCTCCGCGCCTTGGCCCAGGGCTTTGCGCGCCTCCCGGCGGACAAACGCGGCCATCGCAGGTTCGATATCCCCTTGGATGGGAATAATCCACGCCTTGTCCGGGGCGTTCTCTTGGGCCTGGGGCGCCGGCGCCGGTAATAGAAGGAATACGGCAATCATCAGTGCAAGAGCCGCCGCTTGAGGCGGGTATGTTTTATAACAGGTCATACTATGATAGTATCACGCCTCCTGCCAAACCGCCACTGCCTTGCGCCCTCCCTGCGGGGGCTAGAAGCCTGCGGCCATGACCGCGGCGCTGGCCGCATCCGGCGCGTACCCGTCGGCGCCTATCTGGTCCGCGTACGCCTGGGTAATCGGGGCGCCGCCTACGAGTATCTTGCACCCCTCTCCCTTTGCGCCGGATGCCTTAACCGCCTCGATAATCTGCCCCATAGCCGGCATAGTGGTCGTAAGGAGCGCCGAGAGCGCCACAATTTTCGCGCCGGCGTGCTGCCTGAGCGCGGCGATAAACGTTTCCGCCGGCACGTCAACCCCCAGGTCCACAATCTCAAAGCCCGCGCTCTCGAGCATCATGGCCACCAGGTTCTTGCCGATGTCGTGCCAGTCCCCGGCAACCGTGCCGATAATACAAACCCCCCTGCTTGCCGCGGCATTTCCCGCAAGCCGGGGGCGCAGCGCCTCAAGCCCCTTTTTCATGGTTTTCGCGGCGACCAGCATCTCAGGGACATAAATCTCCGACCGCTTAAACTTCTCCCCCACAACGCCCATAGCCCCTATCATCCCCTTGTTAAGGATCTCAAGAGGGTCAATCCCTTCAGCAAGGGCTTCTTCCACCAAGCCGGCGACGATCTTAATTTTTCCCGCTTCAACGGCCTGGGCCACTGCTTCAATATGCGCCATAACGCCTCCATAATTGTTCTTTTGCTTTATGCTTTATGCTTTTCCCGCCCGCAGCGCCGCGCGCTCAGCCTCCGGTTCAAAAGCGCCCCGCCCGGTACGCGCCGATATAGCCCATACAGAGTTCGTCCCTGCCCAAAAGGGCCTCGGCAGCGCTTATGAGGCCGGCAGTATCTTTATGAAGCGGGTCTAAGATAGCGCTATCCATGCCCGCGCCCATGGCGAGCAGTATAAATCCCTGATTGATGTACCGCCGCGCCGGCAGGTTAAACGAGCTGTTGCTTGCCCCGCCGGTAAGGCGGACCTCAGGGCAGCGCCGTTTTATCTCCCGCATGGTTTCAAGCACCGGCGTAATGCCGTCTTCCGCGGTATAGAGCGCCGGCACCATCGGGTCAATGTGGATGCGCGCCGGGTCCACGCGGTATGCTGCGGCTTTTTTCATAAGCGCGTCAAAGATCTCAAGCCGCTTTTCCGCGGTCATGGGAAGCGCCGCGTTTCCGCATAAGAGGGCGACGCATTCCCAGGAGGTGCCGGCGATTTTGGGAAAGATCAGATCGGCTTTACTTTTTTTCATAGATTTATTTTCTTTGCGGTTCTTTTCCCCGGCCTGCTTTTCTTCTTCTGTTTCCATTTTTTCCATTATTTCCATTTTTTCCATTATTTCCATAGAGGCCGAGTTGATAAGCCCGGGGCGGGCGCAGAAGGGCATGGCGTCAACGCAGGTTTGGGCGCTGGGGCTGTCAATGGCCACAGGCGTATCCACCGCCTCCTGTACCGCTGTGATAAGCCAGCGCAATGTTTCAAGTTCCGTTTCAGGAGGGGCTGCGGCGCAGACGTCGATAAAGGCGGCGCCTGCTTCGGCCTGTTTCTTGGCCAAATCCTGTATAAGGCGCGGGTTTTTTGTGCGGATAGCATGAGCCACCGACGGGATTGACCCGTTAATTTTTTCTCCAATAATGATCATACCTCTCCACCATACGCTCTTCCCTATTTCTTTTCTACCCCCTGCGGGGGTTTCAGGTGCTTCTCGCGGCGGGAGGGTTTGCGGTTTTAGTCACAACCCCGAAAGATGCGCCTCATCGCGCTTCGATAGCGGAAGGGCGCTGCACCTCAAACCCGGCCTGCCATTGAAACAGCCTTCGACTGCCTTGTGCCACAGAAACCCTCGAAGGGGGCGCAGGGTTTAACCTCCCGCAGGGGGCCTTGAGTCGAGCACGCGGGCTGCTTTGCCTTCGGAGATGGGCAGGCTCCCGCTTTCAAGGAGCTCCACTTTGGGATTTATCGTGATAGAAGCCTGAAGGGTTTTGCGGATGCGCTCTTTGAGCGCGTTAAGCGGGCGGGTGTCGTCCATGAAGGTCTGCGTATTGACCTCAGTCTTTACGGTGAGCCGGTCCAAGGCGCCGTCTTTCTCCACCACGATAAGATAGTTGGCGCCTACCTCTTTTATGGCCATAATGACCTCCTCAATCTGGCTGGGAAAGAGGTTGACCCCGTTAATAATAAGCATATCGTCAGTGCGCCCCTTGATGCGCCGGATACGGCGGTGGGACCTGCCGCATTTACAAGGTTCGCCGTAAAAGCCCGTGAGGTCCCGGGTCCGGTACCGCAGGATAGGCGTGGCCTCACGGCAGAGGCAGGTAAGCACCAGTTCCCCAATCTCCCCTTCCGCAGCCGGTTCAAGCGTATCAGGACGGATAATCTCAGGGATAAAGCCGTCTTCCCACAGGTGGAGGCCGTCTTTGCGCTGGCACTCAAAGGCCACCCCCGGCCCGTTCATCTCCGAAAGCCCGTAAGAGTTATAGACGTCAATGCCAAGCAGTTCCTCGATACGGACGCGGGTATCTTCCGAGTAGGGTTCGGCGCCGGCAAAGGCGCGTTTCAAGCGCAGGTTTTTGCGGTCAACCCCCTCTTCCCGCATTTTGGATTCGATATGGAGGAGGAAGCTGGGGGTGGCGTGAAGCACGGTGGTGCCGAAATCCTGCATGAGCCTGAACTGGCGGGCCGTGTTTCCCGCGCCGGAGGGGATGACCATCATGCCCACTTCCTCGCCGCCTGAGTGGAAGCCCAGGCCGCCGGTGAAGAGCCCGTAGGTAATCATATTTTGGAAGACATCCGTGTTGTTACAGCCCGTGCCGTAGATAGAACGCGCCACAAAGCCTGTCCAGCGGGACAGGTCTTCTTTACTGAAATAGATCGTGGTAGGGGTGCCGGTGGTGCCGCTTGAGGCGTGGAGGCGCACCACCTGCTCCCGGGGGATACTCAGAAAGCCGTAGGGGAAGCCGGCGCGCAGGTCTTGTTTCGTGGTAAAGGGGAGGCGTTTGAGGTCGGAAAGGGAGGTAATCGCGTCTTCGCTGCGTATGCCCTGCTGGGCCAGGGCCCGGCGGTAGAACGGCGTCCGCAGGGCCGCGCTGACGGCCTTACGCAAAAGCGCGGTCTGGCAGGCGGCCAGATCTTCCCGCGGCATGGTTTCAAGGGGCTTATCCCAGTATTGATAGGTATGGTGACGGGTCATAAAAGATTTCCTTATTAAAAAAAGCCCCTGTCTTGCCGGCAGGGGGGTTATATACGGCGCATTATACAAAGGAGCGGCGATATATGCAACAGAGGCCAGCCGAAGGCTGTTTACGGCAGGCCGAGTGTGGGGTGCAGGGATTGCATGATGCGGCGCCTCAGCGGACGCCGCAGGCGCACTGGCGCAGCGCAGGAAGCCTTTGGCTGGGGGTTTGGGGGCAGCCGGAGGCTGTTCCCTTACGCGGAGTTCGCGCTATGAGCCGCAAGACATGAAGCGCTGATAAAAAAGCCCTCCAAATTCTCTTTAAAAGCGCAAGCGCAGCGCAGCGCTTATAATCAAAAAACATAAAACCCCGCAGCCGTAGGCTGTTTCCGTGGCTCAAGGTACGGCAGGTCAGGTTTGAGGTGCAGGGATCGCATGGCGTAACGCCTCAGCGGACGCCGCAGGCGCACAGGCTCAAAGCAGGAAGCCGTTGGCTGGGGGTTTGGGGGCAGCCGGAGGCTGTTCCCTTATGCGGAGTTCGCAAAAGAATACGCGAAACATGAAGCGCCGGTAAAAAAGCCCCCCAAATTCTCTTTAAAAGCGCAAGCGCAGCGCAGCGCTCATAATCAAAAAACGCAGGCTGCGGCTGCTTACCTTTTTTCTTTTTATATGATAGAGTTGAGAAAATATTATTTTGAGGAGGTTCGTATGTCTGACATACATGAACGGAAACTGCTCTCGTTTGACGAAATCTGGGCT
>JAITHF010000204.1 GCA_031280115.1 Spirochaetaceae bacterium
AGCGCCCAGAGCGCTTTTTACCAGCTTGCGGAAACCGCGAACCAAGCCCTGTTCTATACGAACGCCGGCGGGGCGGGGGAAAGCGCTGAACGTATAGCGGCCTTTAACGCCCAAGCCCAAAGCCTCGCCTCCTCTCTTGATACGATTATCATTGCCCTTGAGGGGGACCCGCTGGTTGACAAGGCCGTCATAGATAACCTTGCCGGCCGTACCCGCAGCGTCAAAAACACGCTGAATAATGAGTACGCCCCGCTTATACGGGACATGGCCGGCGCCCAGGGCAGCAGCGCCGGCAGTTTCGCCCGAACCATCGCCCTTTCCCAAAAGATAGGCGCTGACGTGGACGGGGTGTTTAAGGAGGTTGCCTCCTCCGGGGACACGATATACCGTAATTACGAGGTTTTTTTGATGCAGGTGGTGCTGCGCCTCAAGGTGTTTATCTTCATAGCAGTTGCTTTTTCTATTGCCCTTGCCCTGGGGCTGGCGCGTATTATCCGAAAACCCCTTGCGGAAGCCGAGCGCTTTGCCGCGTCCCTTGCGGCAATGGACTTCACCGTGGATATTCCCAACCTGCGGGCCGACGAAATCGGCAACATCCAGCGGGCGCTCATACATATCAGGGACAGCCTCCGCCGGGCTATGGACGACCTTAACGCCCACCTTATCAAGATGACCGACACAGGCAGGCAGCTTAACACGGTTATCGCCGAGTCCTCCGACGCCCTGGGGGTCATCACCGGCAGCATGGACGCTATGAACAACGAAACCGCCTCCCAGCTTGAGTCCGTGTCCCAGACTTCAGGGGCCGTTGACAAGATAATCACGTCCATAGACTCCCTTGATACGGCGGTGTATACCCAAGCGGCGCATATCACCGAGTCCTCCGCGGCTATCGAGGAGATGGTGGCCAACATTGATTCTATTAGGAACGTGGTGGGAAACGTGCGGAAGACCGCGAACATCTTGAGCGCGTCTTCAAACACAGGGCATACGATGCTCCTCAAACTGGCTGACGAGGCGGCGCGGATACACGAACAGTCCGCCACCTAGCAGAACGCCAACAAGACCATTGCGGACATCGCGGCAAAGACCAACATCCTTGCCATGAACGCGGCGATTGAGGCGGCCCACGCAGGGGAATCTGGCAGGGGCTTTGCGGTGGTGGCCGCGGAGATACGCAAACTGGCGGAGCTTTCCAGTAAAGAATCCGAGGGGATTTCTACGGAGATAAAAAAACTGGAAAAGGCCATCGCCCGCATCGGCGGGGCGTCTCAAGAGACCGTGGCGGCGATGAACACCATATTCACTGAGATTAAGGCCCTTGACAGCTCCTTCGCGGTGGTGAATAACGCGGTGGATGAGCAGGCCGCCGGCGGGGGGCAGATACTGACGGCGCTCAAGACCATACAGGACATGACCGGCCATGTGCGGGACGGCGCAAAGATGATACACCATCAGAGCGGCTCGATACACGAAGAGATGGTTAAGCTCAAAGAGACCTCTGCGGAAGTAACCAAGCGCGCCCATGAAGTAAAGAACGCAAGCGGGAGCATCGCCTCGTTCCTTGAGCAGGCAAAATCCCAACCCCCTGCGGGGGATTCACGTGCTTCTTGAGGCGGGAGGTTCGCTATTTTAGTCACAACCCAGAAGCGGCGCCTCAGCGGAATTCGCAAGCGGAAGGGCGCGAAGCATGACGCCTTTATGGGTGGTTTGGAGGGTCTATGACCCTCCAAATTCTTTTAAAGAGGCGCGAAGCGCCAAAGCGCGGCAGGAAAACCGGTTTTCTTGTAGTCAAGAAAAGGTTTCTTGTAGTCAAGAAAGGTTTTCTTGTAGCCAAGAAAGGTTTTCTTGTAGTCAAGAAAAGGTTTCTTGTAGTCAAGAAAAGGTTTCTTGTAGTCAAGAAAGGTTTTCTTGCAGTCAAGAAAAACTATCCTGTCTCCAGATAAATTATTATCGTATAATGAATTATCGGCGCTGCGCGCCTCTTTAAAAGAATTTGGAGGGTCATAGACCCTCCAAACCACCCCTAAAGTCTTCCTGCTTTGCGCCGCTAACGCCTGCGACGCCCGCTTTGGCGCCGCTTCTGGGTTGTGACTAAACCCACAAACCCGCTCACCGCGAGAAGCGCTTAAAACAGCCTCCGGCTGGGAATCAACGGGCTATGCCCGCTCTGTATACTATAAGGAGGTTCCACTATGTATGTGTCATCCTACGCGCCCTACGGGGCGGAAGGGGTTATTATTCGGGTGGAGGCGGATTTGCGGCGGGGTATTCCGGGCATTGATATTACCGGCCTTGCAGAAGGGGCGGTGCGGGAGTCCCGCGAGCGGGTCATGGCGGCGTTCCGTAATTCAGGCTACCTGTTCCCGCCGGAACGAATCCTCATCAATCTGGCGCCTGCGGGAGTGCGTAAAGAGGGGGCGGCCCTTGACCTTGCAATAGCCCTGGCGGTTATGGCCGCGGCGCAGCTCGTGCCGCTTCCTGACAACCTTATGGTCATGGGGGAACTTGAGCTTTCAGGCAGGCTCCGGCCAGTGCGGGGCGCGCTTGCCGCTGCCGCCGCGGGCATTGAAGCGGGTATTCGGGAGTTTATGGCCCCTGCGGAAAACGCGCCGGAAGCGGCGGTGCTCGCAGAAAGCCGGGTTGCCGCAGTGTCAACCCTGAGCGAAGCGGCGGCGGCGCTTATCACCTGGGCCAAGAGCGGCTCCCTGCCGGCGTACCAGGCGCCGGCAGCGCCGGAACCCGGCCTGAGGGCGCAGGAAGAAGCGGGGGATTTCGCCGAGGTCCGGGGCCAGGGGCGGTACAAACGCGCCCTTGAGATCGCCGCTTCAGGCGGGCATAACCTGCTGGTCTTCGGCCCCCCCGGCGCCGGCAAAACCATGCTCGCCCGACGGATGGCGGGCATCATGGCGCCGCTCACGACTCAGGAAGCTCTGGAGGTTACGCGGCTTTACAGCCTTGCAGGGATCCCCCGGGGCGGAAGCGCTCTTATAACCAGCCCGCCGTTCCGGTCGCCCCATCACTCCGCAAGCGCTGAAGGCATCCTCGGCGGGGGAAGGGTTATTACCCCGGGCGAGATAAGCCTTGCCCACTGCGGGGTGCTTTTCATGGACGAGGCGCCGGAGTTCGGCAACCGGGTGCTCCAATCCCTGCGGGAACCCCTTGAGGACGGGGTGGTAACCATCTCAAGAGCCGAGGGCAAGGCGCGGCTTCCTGCGGATTTCCAGCTTTTTCTCGCGGCCAACACCTGCCCCTGCGGCAGGCTGGGCGCCCGGAACAGCGACGGCGGCAGCATAGGATGCCTCTGCGCGCCGGAGGAAATCAGGCGGTACTGGCGTAAGTTCAGCGGCGCGCTCCTTGACCGGATAGAGGTGCGGGTGCCGGTGCTGGCGCCGGACCCGTCCCGGATGAGCGAAAGTTCCGAAGAGCCCAGCGCCGCGGTTGCCGCGCGGGTGGCAGGCGCGGCGGCCATGCAGGAGGAGCGCTTCAAAGGCGCCGCCATACGCCGCAACGCCCGCATGACTCCGGGTATGATCGAGCGCTTTTGCAGCCTTACTGACGAAGGGCGGCGCGCCCTGACCCTGGCAGCCGCGAAATTGGGGCTTTCCGGCAGGGCCTTTCACAGCGTCCTGCGTACTGCCCGAACCATCGCGGACCTTGACCTGGCCGCAGGCGGCAGCGGGTCTGAGCGGATAAACACGGCGCATATTCTCGAAGCCGTCCAGCACCGGAGGCTTGGGGAAGACCCTTACGACATTCTTTCTGTGAGCGGCGCCGCTCCCTAAAGGCGCTTTGTCTAGGAGGTTGAGGGCTTTTTTTACCGGCGCTTCGTTGAAGAGAATTTGGGGGCTTTTTTATCAGCGCTTCCTGTTTCGCGCCTCTTTGTGCGAACGGCGGCTGCTGAAACAGCCTCCGGCTGCCTCCACGCCACCCACTCAAGGCTTCCTGCGCTGCGCCTGTGCGTTTGCGAAGCGCGGTGAGGCGCCGCGTCAAGCGAGCACTGCACCAGAAACCCGGCCTGCCATTGAAACAGCCTTCGGCTGTCTTGTGCCATTGAAACAGCCGCAGACTGTCTTGTGCCATTGAAACAGCCGCAGGCTGTGAGGTAGGATAATGCGAAGAAGCAACGCAGCACATTAAGGAGGCCCTATGTTTGACTGGCTTGACACGCTCTTTCTCTTTACTGATAAGTACGGCGGGATTTTTACGCTGGCGAAAAAACTTCTTTCCGCCGGCGCCATCATCATCGTTTGCAAAATACTCACCTCAATAAGCGCGAAACTGGTGGGGCGGCTTACCAAAGCGGCGCTGGACGAGACCGTGGCGGCGCTCCTTAACGTGGCCGTCAAATACGCGGTTATCATTGTGTGCCTCATTATGATTTTGGGGGTTTTCGGCATTAACACCGCCGCGCTGGTGGCGCTGCTCGGCACCGCCGGAGTCGCTGTGGGGCTGGCGCTCAAAGGCACCCTGGGCAACATCGCCTCAGGCATCATGCTGGTCATCCTCAAATCTTACCGCAAAGGGGATTTCATCGAGTTCGGCTCCTTCATGGGCACGGTGAAAGCCTTCGACCTTTTTACCACCACCCTTGAGACCCCTGACGGGGTGTCTATTTCCGCGCCTAATTCGGCGATCTGGGCCGGGCCGGTCAAGAACTACAGCAGGTCCCCCAGAAGAAGGATGGATATTGTGGTGGGCATCTCCTACGGCGACTCTATTGACGCGGCCTACAAGGTTATGGAGGGTATTATCAAAAGCGAGGGGCGGTTTCTTGCAGAACCGGCGCCGCAAATTATGGTCCAGTCCCTGGGGGAAAGTTCGGTGAATATCCAGCTCCGCGCATGGGCGGCTTCTGACTGTTACTGGGACGTGTACTGGAAACAGGTGCGGGCGGTGAAAGAGGCAATAGAAGCGGCGGGCCTTACCATTCCGTTCCCCCAGCGGGAGGTGCGCCTCATCCAGAGCCCGCCGGAACATACCTAGCGGAAGGGCCGGAACAACTGGGTTACTATGGCGCCGTGCTCAAAGAGGCGGCGCAGGTAGAGGCTGTCCGTGAGGGCCCGCTTTTCCCACAAGCCTTCTTTTTGGATTTCAGCGGCCATCAAAGCCGCCTCTTTTGCCCCCAGTTCCTCTCTGGTTTGGGCAAAGAGGTAACTGCCCGCGGGAAGCGCGAAGCCCCCTGTTCCGGCGCTTGCTGTTCCGGCAAAGCGCAGCGTCCCCAGATAGCCTGCATCAGGCTCAAGTTCGATGCTGAACGCCTGCTCTTGCGGTATTTCAAAGTGGAAAAGGGTTTCTTGACGGCGTTCTGCCGGCGCGAACGGGGAGAGGCGGTCGTCCCTGTCGTAAAAGAGCGGGGCATAGAGGGTAAGGCGCATAATGTTAAGCAGGCGGTTCATCACTGCTGCCACTATAGCGCCGCTCCCCCGCTTCCGTCAACCCCC
Organism: Spirochaetaceae bacterium; assembly: GCA_031280115.1. Classification (GTDB taxonomy): domain Bacteria; phylum Spirochaetota; class Spirochaetia; order Treponematales; family Breznakiellaceae; genus JAITHW01. The sequence continues at coordinate 5,445 of JAITHF010000204.1, forward strand.
AGCCTCCGGCTGTTTTACGTGCTTCTCGCGGCGGGAGGGTCTGCGATTTTAGTCACAACCCCGAAGCAGCGCCTCAGCGGACGTCGCAGGCGAAAGGGCGCGGCGCAGGAAGCCGTTGGCTGGGGGTTTGGGGGAACTGGTTCCCCCAAAAACTCTTAAAGAGGCGCGAAGCGCCGGTAATTCGTTATATACTAATGATTTATGCAGGGGCGGGACCGTTTTTTGGTTCCCCAAAAACTTTATTTGGGTACCCAAAAAACTTGTTTGGGGC